>JAYTLG010000147.1:0-10264 GCA_043729555.1 Cytophaga sp. | reverse complement strand
TTGGAATTTGTTTTTTTGTGATTTGGAATTTTATGCAATGAAGATAATAATATAGCACCACCCTCAATCCTCCGGATATGGAATAAATAAAAAGTTGGTAAACTCTTTATCGACTACAAACAAGCAACAAAATTCTTCCGGGTCTTTGTAGGTTATTTTAAAGGATTCCAATTTTTCAGAATCAATAAATCCCAATTGTTGAAATTCATCTGCAGTAGAAACATAATAATTCCATTGAGCACCAACCTCTTTTTTGCCAAGTAATAATTGTCCGAAGGGTAAGTCTGTTTTGCAAATCGGAAAGATTGGATAATCAGAAATTTCTCGTGTTTTAATTTGATAAGCACCTTCTTTTAAGGTATCACATACAAGAATAAAATCAGAAGAAACGGTTCCTAAAAACTTTCCGTTAATATCTGCGTCGTTTGTTTGGTCGGTCATAATTATTCCGTAATCGGTTCTTCAATAATTTTTTTAACAGCTCTTTTCGTCAACAACACAACATTTTCCACATGTGCCGTGTGTGGGAACATGTCGACGGGTTGAATGGCTGTAACTTCATAATCTAAATCCATCATTGCTAAGTCTCTAGCTTGTGTAGCTGGGTTGCAGCTTACATACACTATTTTTTTAGCACCAATAAACAAGAGTGTTTTAATAACATCTTCGTGCATACCTGCACGCGGTGGATCCGTGATGATTACATCGGGACGCTGATGTTGCTCTATAAATTCTTTGTTCAAAACATCTTTCATATCGCCTGCATAAAACAGCGTGTTGTTGATGTTATTTATTTTTGAATTTATTTTTGCATCCTCAATGGCGTCCGCTACATATTCAATACCGATAACTTGTTTTGCTTCTTTTGCAATAAAATTTGCAATGGTTCCTGTTCCGGTATACAAATCATACACAACTTCATTGCCTGTTAAACCTGCCAACTCACGTGTAGCTTTGTATAGTACATACGCTTGATCGGAGTTGGTTTGGTAAAATGATTTTGGTCCTACACGGAATATTAAACCTTCCATCGATTCTTGTATATAGGCCGGTCCGTGAAAGACGTGTACATCTAAATCCGAATAGGTATCGTTCTTTTTTGTATTGATAAAATACACCAAAGAAGTTATTTGCGGAAACTTGTTAACCAAATGTGATAATAATGCTTGTATGGATTTTTGGTCGTCTGATCCAAATTGCACCAACACCATTACTTCATTGGTATTGGTTGTACGGATGATTAAATTTCGAAGAAAACCTTCGTGTGCACGTACGTTGTAGAATGTTAAGCCATGTTCCAACGCATATGCTTTTACTTCTAAACGAATAGAATTGGAAGGTTCGGGTTGTAGGTGACATGTTGAGATATCAATCACACGATCAAACTTTCCGGGTAGGTGAAAACCTAAGCCATACAAGGTGTCGTGTTCCAAATCCATTTCGTCTTCAAGCAACCAACGCTTGTTCGAAAACGTATAATCTAACTTATTACGATACTCGTATATTTTAGCAGAACCAATAATGGGTTTTATTGCTGGAATGTCAATTTTTCCCAAGCGTTCTAAATTATCTTTAACTTGTTTCTCTTTAAAGTGTAATTGCGTTGGGTAATTAATGTGTTGTAGTTTGCAACCACCACACAAACCAAAGTGTTGGCATTTTGCTTCTACACGATTGGGAGATGGTGTAATGATTTTATGTATTTTGGCTTCACCAAATTTCTTCTTTTTGAAGTGGGAAACTTTTAAATCAACAACATCACCTGGAACTGTTCGTTCTGAAAAAACAACAATATTGTTGTATCTACTAACGCATTTACCTTCTGCGCCAAGTTCTTCAATAGCAACAGATTCTAATATTTGACCTCTTTCTAACATAATCAATACAAAAATACGCAATAATTTCGTTCCATATTAAGTTTAGCAAATTACTATAGTATTAAAAAATATAATTATCTTTACAATCACTTACAACTAATGCAATTAGCTATGAATACGTTTTTTTTTAGAATTATATTATTATTCTTTTTCGGATTGTTTTTTCAACACAGTGTTTTTGCTACACACATTGTGGGTGGTGAATTATTAGTCACATGGACAGGCTCAGGCAACCGCTATCGGGTTACATTAAATAAGTATTTGAATGAAATTAGTGTTCGTACCTATGGTTTTTTGACTAACGGAACGGAAGACATAGAAATTCGTGAACTTGGTACTAATTCATTTGTAAGAACCTTAATACTTCCGTTAGCTACAAATAACTTATTGGGTAGCAATTCGAATGTTTGTGTCAACCCTACAGTTGTACAAACAAGTTTACAGGTGTATACAATAGAAATGGATTTGTCTTTTTTAGATCCAGCAGGAAGTTATTATCTAACGTGGGATGATTGCTGTCGAAATCAGGATATTATTAATTTAGCATACCCTACAAGTGAGGGTGTTGCCTTGTATACTTCGTTTCAAGGCGGCGGCATCCGAAATAGCACTCCTGATTTTTTACCCTTGTCGAATGAGTTTTTTTGTAGAAATACGATGAATGTTTTTAACATGGGAGCAACTGATCCTGATGGGGATCTACTTGTATATAGCTTAGTAACGCCTAGATCTGCTGTTTTTCCAAGTGCCGATGTTGTTTGGGCCACAGGAAGTTCGGGTGCAAGCCCCATTCCAGGTACAGTTCCTTTTGCAATTAATGCAACGTCAGGCATGGTTACATTTAATCCATCAGGATTAGGTATTTTTGCGTTTGGCGTTAAAGTAGACGAATTTAGAAATGGTATTAAAATAGGTGAGGTACGCCGAGATTTTCAATTTAATGTGCAAGAATGTACAATCAATAATAAACCTGAAATCGCATTTCAAAATCGAGCCATTAAAAATCACGATACATTAACAATACAATTAAAAGAGAATAAATGTTTTCCTATTTATGTAACAGATATAGATGCCGCTAATTTGTTTATGAATGAAACTTTACAAATTACTCAAAGTCCCAGTAATACATTTCCCGCATCCGCTATGACTATTCCCACACAGGTAAATTTAACAGGGTTTAGACCTACTGCTTATTTTAATATGTGTTTGAATCCATGTCTAGGAGGTTTGCGATTGAATGCAACCACCTATTATCCGCATCAGGTTATTATAACAGATGATCGATGTCCTATACAGTACGATACATTATATTTTACAATAAAAGTAGAAGTAAGTCCTAATATATCACCCCAATTATTTATTGATCCCGCAACTACTACTAAATATATAAATGTGAATAGTCCGTTGACGTTTAATGTTTATGGAACGGATGCTGACCCCTTGGATTCATTATCTTTAATCATGTATAATGGTCAACGTGGCATGAATTTTACAAATGTTCGAGATAGTACTGCTACCATTAGTTCACGATTTAGTTGGACTCCCAATTGTAATGATCTTAATCCAGGTATATACGATTTCTATTTTATTGTAAAAGATAATAGTTGTTCGATTAACCCTTCAGATACGATCCATCAGCAAATTGTTATTGAAGATAATGATGCGGATTTTAGTGGTATTGAAATTACTAATTTAATTACACCCAATGGTGATGGCTTGAATGATTACTATCATGTTCCTGGAATACCTGCGGGTAATTGTGATAAATATTTTAAAGGGATAGAAATATATAATCGTTGGGGTGGCCGTGTCTTTTCTAGTGCAGAACCGTCCTTTAAATGGGATCCGAAGGACAGCGATGGTATCTATTATTTTTCGGTCGATTTAAATTATAAAATAATAAAAGGCTGGATAGAAATTATTCGATAATAAATTGGTTTTTTTAAATTTTCACTCCGCCTACAAATTCTATTATTGTTTATTATAGTATACAAAAACGGCACACAATGTATTGAATGTTAGATTCATACATTGTGTGCCGTTTTGTTGTATAAATTAAATTAAAAAAACTATGGAAACTTTTGATATTTAAAAAGTTTCCATAGTTTTGTATGGAATTATGAATATTGTGCCTATGGACGAAGTGAAAAATAGAATTGTATCAGGAGCAGAGGCGTTGTTTTTAACCTATGGTGTCAAATCGATTACCATGGATGAAATTGCGAAGAAGTTAGGCGTTTCTAAAAAGACAATCTATCAACATGTCTCGGATAAAGATGAATTGGTCAATCTTGCTATCCAAATGAGTATGGAAAATCAACAGAATCAAGTGGATTTACTGCATGCTACGGCAAAAGATCCGATCGATGAAGTGTTAAAACTTTCCGATTATATGCGATCGCTTTTCGTGAACATGAATCCATATTTGTTGATGGAAATTCAGCGCTACTATCCCAAAGCATATGAAAGTTTTTTGAGTTTTAAAGAAGTATGTATTATAAATTCGTTGGCAGAGAACTTGAAATGGGGGATTACAATGGGGTTTTATCGACCTCAGATTAACATTGATATTCTATCGCGATTGAGAATGGAACAAGTAGAATGGGGCTTTAATCCAAAAGTATTTAAAGAAGGAAAATATTTCGCTGATGTTCAGTTGCAGTTATTAGAACATTTCCTATATGGTATATGCACATTGAAAGGACACAAACTAATTAATAAATACAAACAGATTCAAGAGGAGGATTAATATTAAAAATTTCACTTAACTAAACTATGAAAAAACTAACAATTTTATCTTTATTGCTCACCCTGGTTTTTTACCATGGCGTACAGGCGCAGAGCGATTCTGTGTATTCGCTTGATAAATGCATTAAATATGCATTTGAAAATCAAGCAAACGTTAAGAATGCTGTTTTAGATCAGCAGATTTCTCAATACAAAATAAAAGAAACGAGAGGGTATGGTTTACCTCAAATTTCACTTGACGCAACAAGTATGTACAACATTGCATTAAGACCAATGTTTATGACAGCAGAGCGTGGTTATGGCTTTCAAGGGCAGCCGGTGCCAGTAGGTGTTGATCCCAATTCTGTAATAGCGATTCCCAATGTTTTTCAATTAAAAGCGTCAAATGAAGCAAATCTAAATGCTACGCAACTAATTTTTGATGGTTCATACATTGTTGCCCTGCAAGCTTCTAAAACCTATAGAGAGTTAGCTACTAAATCAGTAACGCAAACTAAAATTGAAACGGTCGATAAAATTACGAAAGGGTTTTATTTAGTGTTGATTAATGAGCAACGTGTTGGTTTGTTGGAATCAAACTTGATACGTTTAGATACGGCATTAAAACAGTTAAGAATTGTAAACGAAAATGGTTTAGCGGAAAGTTTGGAATTGAATCGATTGGAGGTAGCCTACAATAATTTGGCAACAGATTTAGTAAGTGTGAAAAATCAAATCATTTTAACGTATTCACTTTTAAAATATCAAATGGGTTATCCTGTTGATTTGCCATTGAAATTGAATGGTGATTTGAATGAATTGGTAGAACGTTTAAATACTGCTTATAATCCTGAAGTTGGAGAGAATGTTTACGATAAACGTATTGAATACTCGTTGATGCAAACACAAAAAACGTTGTCTGATTTGAATTTTAAAAATTCTAAAGCCATTAGTTATCCGAAGCTTGTAGCCTTTGGTAATGCAGGTTTGGTAAACTCTCAAAGTGATTATGGGAAACTTTATTCGACTAGTTATTATGGTTTTGGTCACGTTGGTGTACGTTTATCAGTCCCTTTATTTACTGGTTTGAATCATTATTATCAACAGCAACAAGCAAAAATTGAAGTGCAGAAAATTGATAATAATTTATTGATGATGGAAGATGTAATTGATCTTCAAATTCAACAGACAAATTTGGTATTAAAAAATAATATTGCAAATATAAAATCGCAACGAAGAAATTTAGATTTGGCCGATCAAGTAATTAAAGTTACGAAGATTAAATACGATGAAGGGGTAGGTACCAATTTAGAAATGGTTGATGCTGAAAATTCATTTAAAACAGCTCAAACAAATTATTACAATGCAGTTTATGATGCATTGATTTCATTAATCGATTATCAAAAAGCAACAGGTACTTTATACGGAGAATAATTTTTATTATAGACTTAACATAAAAAATACTCATATGAAAAATATACAATACGCATCAATTGGCTTAATGTTCTTAGCGGTGGCTTGTGGACAGCCTGACAAAAAGGAAGAATTAGAAAAATTAAAATCAGAACAATCTTCATTAGCTGAAAAAATTAGAACGCTTGAAGAAGAAATTAAAAGAACAGATACTACAGATGCTACGAAATACATTGTTGTTGGTTTTTCGGAAGTGAAGAAAACTCCGTTTATACATTATTTACAGGTACAAGGAAAAATTGATTCAGACAAAAATGTGGATATAAGCTCTTCTATTGGAGGTTCTGTGGATCAAGTTTACGTAGTGAAAGGGCAGCAAGTTACAAAAGGTGCACTACTTGCGAAAACAGATGGTGAGCAAATTTTGAAAGCCATAGCCGAAGTTGATAATGCATTGGAATTTGCGAATCAATTGTACGATAAACAAAAACGTTTGTGGGATCAACAAATTGGTACGGAAGTACAATATTTACAAGCAAAAAATCAAAAAGAATCTTTGGAATCTAAAAAGTCAAGTCTTCAGGAACAGTATTCTAAGACATCTATACGTGCACCATTTGCAGGTGTGATCGATGAAGTATACACGAAAGAAGGCCAGATGTTAGCTCCAGGAATGCCTGCATTTAGATTGGTAAATACAAATGATGTGAAATTGGTTGCAAATGTTTCTGAATCATATGTGAGCAAAGTGAAAGTGAACCAAGAGGCAATTGTAACATTTCCTGATTTGAATAAAGAAATCACGACACGTGTGAATGTGGTTGGAGATGTAATTGACCCTGTAAATAGGACGTTTCAAGTTGACTTAGATTTAAAGCAAGATAAAAATATGCTGAAGGCAAATATGATCTCTTACATTAAAATAAAAGACTATTCAAACCCTTCAGTGATTGTAATTCCGGTAAATCTTATTCAACGAAACAATGGTAAAGATTATGTATATGTTGTGGATGGTAAAATTTCTGCGAAGCGTTTTATAACTATTGGTCAGCACTATGAAAATAATGTAGAAGTGTTAGACGGATTAAAAGAAGGTGAAAAATTGATCACTATCGGTTATCAGGATTTGGTAGAAGGTCAACCAATTAAATTTGAGTAAGAATTATAATTCATTAGATAAAATTGTGCAATCAATGGATTGTATACATATAAAAATCTTACACATATGAAAGAGTTTAAAGTTAGTAGCTGGTCGATAGATAATAAAACAAGTATATATGTACTTACCATAATCATTTCGATTTTCGGTTTTGTATCTTATTATCTAATGCCCAAAGAGCAATTTCCTGAGATTGTATTTCCTCAGATGTATATTGCTACCATTTATCCCGGTACTTCACCAGAAGATGTGGAGAAGTTAGTTACCAAGCATATTGAAAAGCAGGTAAAAGGTATTTCCGGTGTTAAAAAAATCACCAGTAATTCCATACAGGATTATTCAAGTATCCTGGTAGAATTTAATACCGACGTGGATGTTAATGTCGCGAAACAGAAAGTAAAAGATGCAGTTGATCAGGCTAAAAATGATCTGCCTACAGATTTACCAGATGATCCGCAGGTAATCGAGGTCGATGTGTCACAGGTTCCGATCATGGGTATCAACCTTTCTGGAGATTACGAATTGAGCAAGCTGAAAAAGTATGCAGATGAAATGCAGGATCAGATTGAATCAATGAAAGAGATCCGTCGTGTAGATATCATCGGTGCACCTGAACGCGAGATTCAGGTAAATGTAGATAAATACAAAATGGAAGCAGCGAATATTACATTCTCGGATGTTGAACGTGCTATTAAAAGTCAAAACGTAACCATTTCGGGCGGTACCATTAAAATGGATGGTGTTAAAAGAAACATTACGGTTACGGGTGAGTTTACTGAAATGGATCAAATCAATAATTTATTGATCTTATCTCAATCGGGTGCGAAAACCTATTTAAAAGATATTCTTGAAGGAGGTGGTGTAAAAGATACCTACAAAGAAGCAGAAAGTTTTGCGCGTTTGAATGGTAAAAATGTAATTACGCTGAACGTTATCAAACGAGGTGGGATGAACCTGATCGATGCTTCTGATAAAATTCAAGAATTAATTGAGCTGCAACAAAAAACAAAATTGCCCGATGGCTTAAAGATTACAATTACAGGTGATCAGTCGGATGCTACACGTACAACACTACATGATTTGATCAATACGATCATCATAGGTTTTATACTTGTTGTTATTATTCTAATGTTTTTCATGGGTACAACCAATGCCATCTTTGTTGGTTTGTCTGTTCCACTATCTATGGCCATTGCATTCCTTGTATTGCCAACGATGGGTATTACGTTAAACATGATCGTGCTGTTTGCATTCTTACTTGCCTTGGGAATTGTGGTAGATGATGCCATTGTGGTGATTGAAAACACGCACCGACTATACGAAAATGGTAAGGTGCCAATCAAACAAGCAGCTAAGCAAGCTGCGGGTGAAGTGTTCATGCCGGTATTCTCTGGTACTATGACAACGTTGGCACCATTTGTTCCATTGTTGTTCTGGAAAGGAATCATTGGTAAGTTCATGTTCTTCTTACCTGTTACCTTGATTGTTACTTTACTTGCATCGTTGTTGGTAGCGTATATAATGAATCCTGTATTTGCAGTAGATTTTATGAAACCGCATGCGCATGGAGAGAGTCATAAGAAGGTAACGAGAGGCTATATTATTACCATGATTGTATTTGTAGTAATTGCATTAATCGGTTATGCATCGGGATCTATGGGTTTTGGAAATTTTGTGATTGTGTTATCTCTGCTTTACACATTAAATAAATTTGTATTGATAGATACGATACAGCATTTTCAGGATGATATCTGGCCAGGTGTACAAAATAAATATGAGAAAGTACTTGAATGGTGCTTAGTTGGAGCACGTCCATTTATGTTGCTTGGAAGTGTTGTCTTCTTATTCTTCTTCTCTATTTATCTTACCTTCTTTATTGTTAAACCTAAAGTTGAATTCTTTCCTACAAGTGATCCGAATTTTATCTATGCATACATCAACTTACCGATAGGCACAGATCAATCGTATACCGATTCGATTTCACAGATAGTTGAAAAACGCATCTTTAAGGTTGTTGGCGATAGCAACAAAATTGTTTCTTCTATTATTACCAATGTTGCAATTGGTGCAGGTGATGCTAATGAGATGGATTTAAGTACCGCTCCGCACAAAGCAAAAGTTACTGTTGCATTTGTTGAGTTTGCACATCGTAATGGCGAATCAACGGTACCTTACTTAAGTAAGATCCGTGATGCTGTGAAAGGGATTGCCGGAACTCAGATCATTGTTGATCAGGAGAAAGGTGGACCGCCAACTGGCAAGGAAATCAATATTGAACTTATTGGTGAGGACTATGATCAATTGATCAAACTTTCTGAAGACTTGAAAAGACAGATTGATAATTCAGGTATTCAGGGAATTGAAGATTTGAAATCAGATGTAGTAAAAAATAAGCCGGAAATAGTAATAGATATTGATAAGGAAAAAGCAAATGCAGAAGGCATTTCTGTTGCCCAAATTGGTATGGAATTGCGTTATGCTGTATTTGGAAAAGATGTTTCTAAATTCCGTGATAAAGATGATGAGTATGATATTGAATTGAGATATACATTGGATCAACGCACGAATATTGATGAGTTGATGAATTCAAAAATTACGTTCCGTGATATGAATATGGGTGGACAAATTCGCCAGATTCCATTGTCTTCTGTGGCACATGCTCATTTCGGTAACTCGTATGGGGGGATTAAACGTAAAGATCAGCATAAGGTCGTTACATTATCTTCGAATGTATTATCCGGTGGAAATGGCAATGAAATTAATGCTCAGATTAAAAAGCTGCTTCCTAATTTCAAAAAACCTGCAGAAGTATTGATTCAATTAACGGGTGCACAGGAAGAGCAAGCAGAGACAGGTATTTTCCTTGTGGGTGCAATGGTGATTTCATTCCTAATGATTTTCTTTATCTTGGTAACTCAGTTTAACTCGGTAAGTAAACCAATTCTAATCATTTCTGAGATTGGATTCAGTATTATTGGTGTATTGCTGGGGGTATGTATCTTTGGTATGTCGTTGGTTGTTGTAATGACAGGTGTTGGTATCATAGCACTAGCAGGTATTGTTGTGCGGAATGGTATTATCCTAGTTG
>JAYTLG010000146.1:0-3047 GCA_043729555.1 Cytophaga sp. | reverse complement strand
AAATTGTAGCACCTGGATAATTATAACCTGGTATCGACGCATTATATCCACTTTGCGCAGCTATCAATTCGTATGAAAGACTATCGCCATCTGGATCATAAGCTCCTACATTATGTGTGAAAATTCTGCCTATGGCACCAAAATCAATCGGAGGAACCGTCATTACAGGGCTGCTATTCAATCCATTGAGTGGATTTATCTTCAATTGCATTTCAACATAAAAAGCAACATTTGAAGAATTCGGAATATTTTGAATGTTAGCATTTCGGTTGTTTTCACTCATTCGAATCAAATACGTACTTGAACCATTATACGTATGAATAACCCTAAAAACATTCTTAGTTGTATTATTACCAACATTCGTATTGGGATCACGGGTAACAGTAGCGATCGTTCCATCCCCAAATTCTATGTCAACCGTGGATGGATCAACCGTTGTTCCATTTGTATTATAGTATAAGGTTAGCGTAATTTCATATTCAAACGGATTGCTAGAAACACGCTTTGCAGAAAATTCACCCGCTTTTATGTGGGTTGCTTGAGCGGTTAAATTGAAAAGTATGCCAAGTATAACTACGTACGTAAATTTTCTTATTTTTTTTAAAATATCCATGCAGCGGTAAAACAATGAGATACAGTTTGTTGTTCGTCTATCAACGTAAAAACATCAATTTAGAATATATCCAAATAATAATTTAGGTTGCAACATTTCAAGTCTGAAGTTAACTTTGGCAAGATAATGAAAAAGATTTATCGAACAGGTAAAAAAAAAGGATAAAATAATGAGTTGGTTTACACAAACGATTTTCTCTACCAGTGTTGGTAGAAAGGTAATTATGGCCCTAACAGGGTTGTTCTTATGTACATTCTTAGCAGTCCATTTGATCGGTAACTTACAGTTACTACACCACGATGGTGGACAGGCATTTAACTTGTATAGCAAGTTTATGTCTTCAAATCCACTTATTCAAACCGTATCGTATGTAAACTTTGCATTCATCTTAGGCCATATTGTTTGGGGTGCATACATAACTATTAAAAACAAATCTGCACGCCCTGTAGGCTATGCATACAACGATCCAGGCAAGACGAGTTCATTCTCTTCTCGTTGGATGGGTGTTTTGGGTACGATGATTTTGATATTCTTAGTGATACACATCAAAGATTTCAAGCTGGCATACATTGGTATTGGCGAAGAATTAAAAATGGTAACCTATACACTCGAAAATGGGGATACAGCTAGTGTTAAAAACATGTATGAAGAAGTAAACCACGAATTCCACGAACCAGTAGTAGTAGGTATCTATGTAATCTCAATGATTGCGTTGGGCTTCCACTTATTCCACGGTTTTCAAAGTGCCTTCCAAACATTGGGTTTGAGACATCCTAAATATACGCCATTAATTAAATGTGTAGGATTTGTTTTCTGGGGTCTCATTCCACTAGGCTTTGCCATCATTCCTCTAATCTTTTACTTCTGTAGATAATTTTAAACCTTCTGATATAGCACTATGACTTTAGATTCAAAAATACCAGACGGACCGTTAGCTGACAAGTGGACAAAACACAAGTTCAGTCTAAAATTGGTAAACCCTGCAAACAAAAGAAAGTACAACATCATTGTTGTTGGTACTGGTCTTGCGGGTGCCTCTGCTGCTGCTTCCTTAGCAGAGTTGGGTTACAATGTTCAAGCATTTTGTTTTCAAGATAGCCCTCGTCGTGCGCACTCAATCGCTGCACAAGGTGGTATCAATGCTGCAAAAAATTATCCTAACGATGGCGACTCTGTTTACCGTTTATTTTACGATACAATTAAAGGTGGTGACTACCGTGCACGTGAATCAAACGTTCACCGTTTAGCAGAAGTTTCTGTAAACATCATTGATCAATGCGTAGCGCAAGGTGTTCCCTTCGCTCGCGAATACGGTGGTTTATTAGACAACCGTTCATTTGGTGGTTCTCAAGTATCACGTACTTATTATGCGCGTGGTCAAACAGGACAACAATTATTATTAGGTGCATACAGTGCACTTAGCCGTCAAATACACACAGGTAAAGTAAGCATGCACACCCGTGAAGAAATGCTTGACTTGGTAATGGTCGACGGACAAGCAAAAGGTATTGTTACACGTAATCTTGAAACGGGTAAGATTGATACACACGCTGCACACGCGGTACTTCTTTGTACAGGTGGTTATGGCAACGTATTCTTCTTATCTACAAACGCTCAAGGTTCGAATGTAACAGCAGCTTGGAGAGCACACAAACATGGTGCTTTGTTTGCGAACCCGTGCTTTACACAAATTCACCCTACTTGTATTCCAGTTTCTGGTGATCATCAGTCTAAATTAACATTGATGTCTGAATCACTTCGTAACGATGGTCGTGTTTGGGTACCAAAAGCAAAAGATGACAAACGTGTTCCAAGTCAGATTCCTGAAGACGAAAGAGATTATTTCTTAGAAAGAAGATATCCATCATTTGGTAATTTAGTACCACGTGACGTAGCATCTCGAAACGCAAAAGAACAATGCGATGCAGGCAAAGGCGTTGGACTTAGCGGACTTGCCGTTTACTTAGACTTTGCTGAATCTATTGGCCGTTTGGGCGAAGATGCTGTACGTGCGAAATATGGTAACTTATTTGACATGTACGCACAGATCACAGGCGACAATCCGTATAAAGAAGCAATGCGTATCTACCCTGCTGTTCACTATACAATGGGTGGACTTTGGGTTGATTACAACTTGATGACAACAATTCCTGGCTTATATGCTTTGGGCGAAGCGAACTTCTCTGATCACGGAGCAAACCGTCTGGGAGCTTCTGCATTGATGCAAGGTTTGGCAGATGGATACTTCGTAATACCAAATACAATTGGTGATTACTTAGCTACAATCGGACCGAAAGCTGTAGATAAAAACCATCAGGCATTTGCAGAAGCGAAAGCTAAAGTTGAAGCACAAGCACAAAAATTATTAAGCATTAAAGGAACAAAAACAGTTGCTGAATACCATCGTGAATTAGGCCACATCATGTGGGATTAC
>JAYTLG010000145.1:0-3059 GCA_043729555.1 Cytophaga sp. | reverse complement strand
ATTTTGTGGCTTTTTACATTTGCTAAGGGAAATTTAATCCTTTTTTATCGCTATACAATAGGTACAGCAAGCCTTGAGATACTTTTTAAGGCACGACTAGATAGAGAACAAATAAGAAATAAGAAATAAAACATTGTTTACTTGCTTTATGCTTTTGTACCCAGCAAGTACATTGCTTAACAAGTTAATATACCATTTTAATCCTTTTTTCTTTCGTAACTCAATCTACTCTATTAAAGTCCTATGTGCCCAAGACTTAAGTGAAAAAATAACAGAAACGGACAGCTTTATGGCTGTCCGTTTCTGTTTCAATACATATTCAATTATTCATGCTCCTTACGCAATCTTAAAATCATATTGCGTTGTATGGTATACCCATCAATTGGGTTTAATGCCATCAGTTGTTCAACCGAAATACCATGATCAAATGCGATGTTTTCAACGGTATCGCCTTCTTTAACTACATACACGTTGGCAGTTGGTTGGCGCATTCCAATTTTCACTTTTATTAATTGGTTAACGTAAATAGTATCGTAATTAAAGTTGTTCAATGTTTTTAATTGATCAACGGTCATGCCATATAATTTACTAATAGAGAACAATGTATTTCTAGCGCGCACTTTATACAAATCTTCGCCCTCTTTTAAGGTTACTTTTTGCACTTTTTTCAATTCAATATTTTTTGAAATTTCTACGTTTTTATCCGTAATCATTTCATTCTTCTCTGCTATGTCAATATTACTCTGTGCAATGGATTGGTCAATGGCAGCATTTTTCTGTGCTTGTGCATTGTAGTATTTTTTATTCTTTTTCTCATCTTTCAAAGTCATTGACTCTGTCATGGAAACTTGTGCAATAATATCGTTATCGCCTACATTACGCTTCACACGCAAAGGTGTATATGGTATAACATCATTTGAAGTAAGTGCATTTATGTCTCGAATTTCTTCAACGGTCATATTAAATTTCTTTGCAATGGTATAAATTGTTGCTTGCGGCTCCACTACATAAGTCATATTTTGTGTTTCATAATTCGGACCACCCAAAATATAAAACTCAACACGTCTGTTTAACTGACGACCAATTTCATTGTCATTTGATGTTAACGGTCGTCCTTTACCAAGTGGGTGCATAACAATACGCGAACGATCCACGCCTTTACTTGTAAGGTAATCGATAGCTGATTGTCCACGTTTTTCAGAAAGAATTCTGTTATACGTATCCGTACCCAAACCATCAGTGTTGGCATTCAATTCAATTTGAATAGAAGTGTTTGCTTGGGCATAAGCAACCAAATCGTCTAAGGTTTTAATAGCTTCAGGTCGTAAATCTGCATGATTGAAATCAAAATAAATATTTTCAAATAATTTCCGTTGAGCAACAGTTGTAGAAGTTTGCACATAAACCGTATCTACAGCATACGAAATTTGTTGTGTAATCTTTGAATCTTTTTCAATCAATACAATTTTATAATTTGTTCCTGTAGGTAAATTGTCAAAACGAAAAACACCTTCATCATTGGTTTTCGTAATTTTCAAAGGCACATCGTTTGCATCCGTTAAAGCAACTTCAACATTGGCAGCCTTTTCACCTGTTGGTGTTTTAACAATAGCACCAACAACTGCAATGCTCTTAACATCTGCGGGAATCGAATCTGCATTTATCTCTGTGATTACAGCTTCTTCTTTAGGTAAAATGTTGAATTTATAAATATCATCATTACCTACACCACCTTGTCTGTTTGAGGAAAGGAAACCAAATTTATTTCCCAATACAAAATAAAAATCATCTCTGTGCGAATTGAATGGTAAACCAATATTTACAGCTGCTTCAAAATTCTCTTCCTCTTTTGCAACAAAAATATCTAAGCCACCAAAACCTTCATGACCATTGGAAGCAAAGTATAATAATTTATCTTGTCCGTAGTACCTCGGCGACATATCTGTAAAGATTGTATTTACACCTTGTCCTAAATTAGTAGCTGGCCCCCAGTTATCGTTTTGTGTACACGTAGAAAACCAAATATCTTGCATTCCAATCCCCCCAGGACGCTTAGATGTAAAGAATAAAATTTTCCCGTCGGGTGAAATAGAAGGTTGAGTATTCCATTCGTTTGTCATGTTGATGTTCTCATTCAAACGAACGGCAGGCAACCACAAACCTGCTGCATCTTTTACCATTACATAAATTACACAGTTATAGAATTCATTTTTACCAATTACTAACTTTTCATCGCAACGTGTGAAATAGAATTTATTTCCATCTTTTGTAAACGAACCAGGGCTTTCATTAAAGTTAGTATTTGAAACAGCAAAATTATCTTCTGGAACATATGGAATCCAAGCAGAAACACCATCATATACAAAACGATAACTATCACTCATGGCGCCTCCCAACATATTATTCTCTACGTGACCAGTAGAACCTTCACGAGAAGAAGTAATTACCAAAATCGAATCTGTTTTGCCAATAATCACTGGGGAGTATTCAGAATAAAATGTATTCACCGGTTGGGGCAAACAATGAAAAGTGTAATCGCGTTGAGGCTTGCGCATCTCCTCTTCAGCCAAATCCAAACCGTCAATTGCGTTACGTGCACGGTGTTTGTATTCTTCTGCAGCCAAGGTTGTTTCATGATACTCCGTTACAAATAATTGAAATTGCTTCTTTGCGCCTGAATAATTTCCATTATCCCGAAGGGTAATGGCATACCAAAAACGTGCTAATGGATATTCTGTAATTGCTTTGTCAATAATAATTTTATAATATTTCTCAGCAGGTTTGTATTCAAAATATTCGCGATACGATTCTGCTAATCTAAAAATAGCGTAATAATTATCAGGCTCTTCGTCTACTACAAGTTTATATTCTTGCGCAGCAAGATAATATTCGTATCTAGAAAAATGCTCATCGCCTTTTATTTGAGAAGCATGGGGGTTAACCTTTTTCTTTTTTTGTTTTTGGGCATGTAGTGGCATTGTAGCAAAAACTACAAGAAAAAAAACAGCTATGAGAGATACAATCTTATTCATAATACAAATATTAAACGTGCCAACACT
>JAYTLG010000144.1:0-3756 GCA_043729555.1 Cytophaga sp. | reverse complement strand
ATTTTGTGGCTTTTTACATTTGCTAAGGGAAATTTAATCCTTTTTTATCGCTATACAATAGGTACAGCAAGCCTTGAGATACTTTTTAAGGCACGACTATTTAATAAAAGGAATTATGGGAATAAATAAAAAAGTTCTCATCGAAGGGGCCGTTTATGTAGTTGCGTCAAATGAGATTATGATCAATATGGGCAGTTCAGCTAAGGGCTATAATTATTTTGAACGCGACATCATGCAAATTGGTCTAGGCTATTGTATTTCGGATTACATAACGCTTGAAACAATCTATCAATACACAATCAACTTACGCACCAACGATTCTATACTATATATAAATACGATTCAACTAACATTGGCATTTAACAATCTTTTTACTGCAAATTATTTGCAAGGCTACTTTATAAAAAAAACAAAGTAATTCAAAAATTATGTATTTAGTAAACAAGCAAAATGACGTTGAAGCACATGTGGATGGCTTTGTACAGGCAACGAATAGATTTGTTTCTTACTTGTATAATTCAATTTTACAAAAGTGTATTTCTCTATATACCCCAAATCTTTGCTGTTAATTTTAAAATATCCATCGTACGTTTTGTTCGAACGATCTCCTTTAAACAAATCAAACGCTAATAAAATCACCGTGCTATCAGATAATTGTATGGATAAATCTTCCGAATAATGCGTTTTTTTATCACGCTCAAGCCGAATCACTAAAAAATAATCTTTATTTATAACATACATAGCTGCAAATACTTTTAATGTGTCGTCTTGGAAAATTTGCTCAAAATCTACTCCACGTATCATTACACCATCTGCGCGCACATACGATTTAACGTTGCATGTATCTTTATTTTGCCCCAATCCGAATTGAATAAAGCCAATCAAAAAAATAAAAACGAATAAATACCTTTAAAAAAAACGGTTCATGTGCGTGTTTTTTATTGTATGAATAAATATACTATTAAATTCGTAAACCATTTAGGCGTCCGAATTTTTATTATTCCATTAAACTAAAAAGCCTTCTGATAGTACTATCAGAAGGCTTTTTAGTTTAAATATTTTGATCAGCAAGTGCTAAATTTATTTCTATTAAAATTTAACAGAAAGTCCACCACGCAACAATGCGCCACCAAAACCAAACTCAACCATTGCACCAATGTGATCTGTAAAGAAATAACGTACACCAAAACCCATACGGTATGATATAGGCACTACTGATTTAAAAGTCACTGGAGTTTGATGCGGGTTTGCAGTTTCATAAGAAAATTTGGTATTGGCATATCCCATACCCAAAGCCAAATATGGATCAACTTTATCGTTATCACCAAAATGTATATTTACTCTTGGCAATATTCTCAATCGATTAATGGATGCCGAGTACGCATACGTGTTGCCATCTTGGTTTTCATAATAATTAGCAGTAACACCTGTTGATGCGTAGGTAGCTTCAAGACCAATACCCACTTTACTGCTTAATAAATATTCGCCCGTAATACCCAATGGCCCTAATGACTTAATTTTAAGATTCGTATAAGTATTAGTACCATTATTCGAATTATTGGTATAGACACCTCTTACTATAGCTGTATATAAATTGGGGAAACCATAAAAGGCATCGACTACGACATTCCCTTTTTCATAAACTTGTGCATTCGATGTGTTTGAAACAAAAAGAAGTGCAAAAATGAAGACTGCAAAAAGACTTTTTTTCATAAAATTTTAGTGTTTGATAAAATTTGGTTTTGTATTATTTCTTGCGAATTATACGCTTAAAATTACATGAAAGTTACATGAAAAAATAAAAAAAAATTATGTATTCATATTTTTCTCAATGCACAATGCAACACATTATCCACGCACGCATTAAATAAAAAAGCCTTCTGATACTACTATCAGAAGGCTTTTGAAATATAGGAAAGAACAGTTTAAACTGTTTCTTTTTTCGTGTTTCTCAAACGTTCGTTCTCGTCAAGAAGGATTTTACGCATACGTAATGACTTAGGCGTAACCTCGATGTATTCATCCTTCTGGATGTATTCCATCATTTCTTCTAAAGAGAAGTTAATTTTTGGAGCGATCTTAGCGTTATCATCTGTACCAGATGCACGCATGTTTGTCAATTTCTTCTCACGTTGAACGTTTACAGTAATATCGTTTTGACGGTTGTGCTCGCCAATAACCATACCTTGGTAAATAACATCACCTGGTTCGATGAAGAATTTACCTCTGTCTTGTAATTTATCCAATGCATACGCCGTAACATCACCACTATCCATAGAGATGATAGAACCACTAGAACGTTCAGCGATAGTACCTTTGTAAGGCTCATATCCATCTAAACGGTGTGTCATGATTGCTTCACCAAACGTTGCAGTTAATACGTTTGTACGTAAACCGATGATACCACGAGATGGTATTCTGAATTCTAAGTGTTGTAAGTCACCTTTTGGTTCCATAATCAACAACTCACCTTTACGTTGAGTAGCCAATTCAATTACTTTACCAGAAGTTTCTTGAGGTACATCAACAACCAATACTTCTACTGGTTCGCAACGTTTACCATCAATTTCTTTATACAATACTTGTGGTTGGCCCACTTGTAATTCATAACCTTCTCTTCTCATTGTCTCAATTAATACAGACAAGTGAAGAATACCACGACCAAATACTAAGAATTTATCTTCAGACTCACCTGGTTGAATTCGTAAAGCCAAGTTTTTCTCTAACTCTTTCATCAAACGTTCTCTGATGTGACGAGATGTTACAAACTTACCTTCTTTACCGAAGAATGGAGAGTTATTGATTGTGAAAAGCATACTCATAGTAGGCTCATCAACTGCAATACGAGGAAGTTCTTCTGGATTTTCGAAATCTGTGATTGTATCACCAATTTCAAAATCTTCGATACCAACTACGGCACAGATATCACCAGCTAAAACGCTTTCAACACGTACTCTACCTAAACCTTCAAATGAATAAAGTTCTTTGATACGTACTTTTTTGATTGAACCGTCTGCTTTTGTTAATGAATATTGAGCACCTTCTTTTAATTCACCTCTGAACACACGACCAATCGCAATACGACCTGTGAATGTAGAGTAATCTAAAGAAGTAATTTGCATTTGAGGAATACCTGTATGAACTGGAGCTGGTGGAATGTGTTCCACGATTGCATCCAACAAAGGAATGATGTTGTCTGTTTTAACTTTCCAGTCTGTGTTCATCCAACCTCCACGGCCTGAACCGTAAAGTGTAACAAAATCCAACTGATGCTCTGTAGCACCTAAGTTGAACATTAAGTCGAATACTTCTTCGTGTACTTCGTCTGGACGACAGTTTTCTTTATCTACTTTGTTTACAATTAAGATTGGTTTCAATCCCAATGCCAACGCTTTACTTAATACGAAACGCGTTTGAGGCATTGCACCTTCAAATGCATCTACTAATAGTACTACACCATCAGCCATTTTCAATACACGCTCAACTTCACCACCGAAATCGGCGTGACCAGGTGTATCGATAATGTTAATTTTATGTTCTTTATAACGAATAGAAACGTTCTTAGCTAAAATAGTAATGCCTCGTTCGCGCTCTTGGTCGTTGTTATCTAAAATCAAGTCTTCGAAAACTTGGTTCTCTCTGAAGATTTTTGAAGCATGAATGATTTTATCAACCAATGTTGTTTTACCGTGATCGACGTGTGCGATGATCGCAATATTCCTGATACTCTGCATAAATTGAATTTTATAAGGTGCA
>JAYTLG010000143.1:0-3819 GCA_043729555.1 Cytophaga sp. | reverse complement strand
TTTGTTCGCCCAAAAGAAAAGAAACAAAAGAAAAAGGCGCCACGAAAACCAATTAAAGAAAACCCTTGTGTAATTTATAAACGACACGCTGTTAATGCTGCACAGGGTTTTCTTTAATTCGCTCTTTTCGTGGACACCCACCGCACGCCAACCTATGAGTATAAGGAAGCAATATTACCATATACATGCTTTTGTAAATTGGGACAAGAAAATTAAATACTAATCCTATTCAAATAATTGCAATGAAAATAAATCGAAGTAATAATGATCTGGTAATTCGTCAAACGCAAAGCCGTATTTGAGTATTGCTGGTCGCTCGATGAATTCTATTTTTCTAACGTATTTGTAAATTTTCTGGTATTCTGCTTTTGTATTGTCGATACTGCCAAGTAGCACAACTGGCGTGGTCTCGGTGTTGAGTCCGTATACATCCATCGTGTACAAAGTGAAGTAAGCAAAGTCTTCGGCAGTTTGCAATTGAAATTTATTGCAGAATAAAATTTTATTTCCTTGTTTCAATACGAGTGCTAAGGAACTGTCTTCTATACACGCATACAATTTCTTTTGTGTAGATTGGTCTGCGCCGATGATGCCTTCTAGTAATACAGAAAGTTGATGGGTGTATTTTATTTTTTTAGAAGGATATTTTTGATTAAGCCAATCGACTAAGGTGCTTTGAATGCCAAATACGACTACTGCTTCGAGCGATACTTCGTTGTTGTAAAATAGTGTTTCTTCGTGCGGAGGATTCGAGTTGATGTCAAGGTAAGAAGCCGCATAGTCCTTGTCGAACAAGGTAATGGGAATAATACTAAAGCGGGTGTTGTTTATCGATACAATTACGTTTTTCCAAAAACCAGCATTGAGCCATTCGTGTTCGTAAAAAAAGAGGTTTAACTCTTCAATAATTTTAGAGGTGTTGCCTGGATAATTGAACTGGTAGTTTTCTAATAATAAACAACGTTCTAAGGTGGGATCGGTAACGCATACTCCAAAATTGTGCATGCTTATTTGAATCAGCAAATTATAGTTGCTTATATTTTCTGCTTCAAAAAGCTCGTCTTTTATTTTATGCGTAAGGCTAGGCACAGGATAGTTTTAGGGTCTTGTAAGGTTCCTCTTTATAGGATTCAATATAGAGGAATTTGTACTAAAAACGAAGTTTTTATGGCTCAAATACCCTGAGGATTAAAAATGCTGTATCCTTTTTTTTGTAAGAGTTCAGTGAAATCGCTTAAGTCAACCAATACATTGTGTTTGCAATCGTTTGGTATGGCTGCAATATCTTGTATACTCATGAAGCGCACCTCTTCAAGCAGTTGATGTTCGGTGTGAAGTTCTGGATCATGTCCCAATACGACGGTTCCATGGGCTTGTGTGACATGAAAAAAAAGTTCTATTGCATGTAAGGGTGGTGAAATAAATTCATGCACAAAGGCAAATTCATAATGGGTCGCTTGTATTCCTGTTTCTTCTAAAAGTTCGCGTGTTAAGGCTTGTTCAGCACACTCGCCAAATTCCATTCCACCGCCAGGTGGTGCCCACCAATAGCCTTTTCCTCCTATCGCTTTGTGTTTGATGAGTAATAATTTATGGTCTTGTACCCACAAGCTGCATACGCGAATGCGCAGTTTGTTACCAAAGGTTTTAAGATGATTTGTTTGTAAATTACTCATGGTCAAATAGACGTTGCTCAATTTATAGTTTCTCGATAAGATATACTAAGGTTGAGGTCTATTATGTTGTTAAAATTGAGTAAATAGTATTGCTGAAATCAGCCCTTGATAAAAGGGGTTGCTATTCATTGAACTTACAAATGGTACAGGAAATAATTTCTTTTTTATCTTTTGAACCCACAAGCGATCAGCACGAAGCCATTGTGCAGGTGGTGAAATTGTTGGAAGATAAAAAAAGAGAACGTAAAGTGTTTTTATTGAAAGGGTATGCGGGTACGGGTAAAACACATTTGATCAGTGCCATCATTAAAGCGTTCGATCAGAAAAAAAAGAGAACAATTTTATTAGCACCTACAGGCCGTGCGGCCAAGGTTATGGCGTCGTATGCGGGTAAGCAAGCGTATACCATACACCGTTTTATTTTTGGCATGGAAGCCGATAAAGAAGGCGTGCCGCGTTATTTTAGAAAACCCAATACCTTTGCGAATACCTTGTTTTTTGTAGACGAAGCATCGATGCTGCAAGACGGTGCAGGTGGATCTATTTTAAGAGATTTAGTCAGTTATGTTTTCGAACAAGATCATAACGT
This sequence comes from Cytophaga sp., assembly GCA_043729555.1. Taxonomy (GTDB): domain Bacteria; phylum Bacteroidota; class Bacteroidia; order Cytophagales; family Cytophagaceae; genus Cytophaga. The sequence goes on along the minus strand of JAYTLG010000143.1, from coordinate 1,554 downwards.
GCTTTTTCTGATCGGCGACGAAGGTCAGCTGCCACCGGTTGGACAAGAAAAAAGCGATGCCTTAGATGCCAATTATTTAATGCGTCATTATAGTTTAGACGTCGAAGAATTTACGTTGACTGAAGTTGTTAGGCAACAAGAAGACAGTGGCATTTTATTCAATGCTACACTCATTCGTGATGCGATCAATAGAAAAAGAACACCGGTACTCAATGTGAAAGGGTTCAAGGATGTATACACCATGGATCATACGAAGCTGGAAGATGGCTTACGTTATGCCTACGATAAATACGGTGTCGATAATACCTTGTTGATATGCAGTGCCAATTGGCAGTGTTTAAATTATAACCGCATGATCAAAACTCAAATTTTGTATCATGAAGAATTTTTAGAAGCCAGTGATCGGTTAATGATTGTGAAAAACTATTACGATCCAGAAGGTACGGGTAAGGATAAAGACAAGCTGGCTTTCGTAGCAAACGGTGACATGGCGGAGTTGCGTTACCTTTCCAACGAGCAAGAAAAATACGGGTTGAAGTTTGTGGAAGCAGGATTACGTTTTCCTGATTACAGTGAAACGAGTGAAGTAGAATTTAAAATATTGGTGGATGTTTTATATTCTAAAGGTCCTGCGCTGGAAGATGATAAGTCAAAAGAATTGTACCGTCAGGTGGTAGAACACCATCAAAATGCTGGACATGCGGGCAACATTTGGTTGCATGTCAAAACAGATCCTTATTTAAATGCCTTACAGGTAAAACATGCCTATGCGGTTACATGCCATAAGTCGCAAGGAGGGCAATGGGATGCGGTATTTATCGATGGCAGTCATTTGCATAAAGACGATGCCTCGGCGCAGGCCTTGCGTTGGTTGTATACGGCGGTTACCAGAGCCGTGAAAGAGGTTTTTTTAATTAATTTTCCAGCAAGTTTCTTTCCGAAATTATAAATGGCAAGTATTTTGTGTTAGCTTTAATAATCAACCCGCTATGCTTATGAAATCATTCTCCCTCTTCGTTTTATTCAGCTTGTTTATACAGGTGCAAGCCATGGCTCAAGTTAAAGGTCCGATGCTTGAGTTTAAAGAAACCTACCACGATTTCGGAGACATCAAACAAGGCGAAGTGGTAGAATATAAATTTGAATTTACCAATACCGGTGATTCAACGTTACTCTTACAAAAAGTTTTTTCAACCTGTGGCTGCACCATACCAACATGGCCTAAAGAGGGCATCGCACCGGGTAAGTCAGAATTCATTGTTGTGAAGTATAACTCAGAAGGTAAAATGGGTTTGCAAAATAAAATCATTACACTTTTTTCGAATGCAAAAAATGTTGCAGAGGATGTGCCACAACGGTTATCGATACGCGTGAATGTGGTGCAGAAATAGTAGGCAGATGGCAGTAAGCAGTGGGCAGGTGTTTAGCATTCAAGTTGCATTTTACATTGCCATGGTTCGTGTCTTCACGAACCATTCATGTTTAATCTCAATGATGTTATTTAATATATGTAACTCATATTAAACGCTTAAAAAAATGAAAAATATTTATCAA
>JAYTLG010000142.1:0-12160 GCA_043729555.1 Cytophaga sp. | reverse complement strand
TGTTCCAGAAGAAACACGTGTACCAACTTTGTATGTGCCCGTAGCCAATACATTTACAGAATATTCTTGCCATTCGCCTGCAACCGTCCAGCCGATATCATAACCACCTTCTGTGCATACTTGAATATCTACACCTTCTGCTGTTCTGTATTGTGCACCTAAGTTGCCTGCTTCGTTATCGTGATACGCCACGCCTTCGCCGCCTTTATCAAAATTCTCTGCTTCAATGATGCCTGGAATTGGATAGGCAGTGCCTGTGTAGGGCGTTTGTGCGATAATCGACCCAGATAACATTTGCGAAGTAAAACTCACATTTGCGCCACAGTCTTGCACCAATGTTGTAATGAGTACGCGCCCGTCCCAACCACTTGGTGCATACTGCGCCATTGTGATAGAGAAGTTTGTTAAATCTACTTGTTGTACTTGATTTGCCGTACCGCCTTTACCCCAAGGTAAAGCCCAGTTTCGTCCCGCATTATACGTCCCGCCGTGGAATAATACTGATTTTGTATAACCACTTCCTGTTCTAAAATCAATTTGAATTCCGACAAGCGAATTTGTGCCCGTATTTTGTGGAGATCCTGTAACACTTCCTTTAAAAGAAAGTACAGCAGGAAGATTCTCTGCTTCCACTGCTACCGGTGCAACCATGCCGCCGCCTTCGCTACCTGAGCCTACATAAGACGTCCACGTTTTTTCATCAAAGTGATTCCAAAATGTTTTATCGCGTTCATAATAAAAGAAATGTGGCTTTATAAATTTTGCTGTTTTTTGAAACGCATCTTCAGGATGAAAATCACGAATACCCGAACCACTTTTTACCATTGTAATGTAAACAATTCCTTTTGCGGGAATTGTTCCACTCCACTGATAACCGTTTGCCGAAATGTTTGTTAACGAAATATCTGTTGCAAGATCTTCCGGTGCACCATCTTTTACACTTGCATGTGTTTGATCAATGCGATACAATTTTACATCGCCGGTTGCAAAAGGAATGTTGTTGAATTTGATGCTTGTATTCTTTGCACTTCCGGTATTGTTATTCCAAATAACAATTGTGTATTTATTTCCATCACCCGAAGCCATGCCCTGCAGATCGCCGTCTAATCCTTGCAAATCATAGCGCTGCACAGGCATATCTCCGAATATTTTAAATGCATTGTAAACGGCTTTCTTATGTCCATCATAATCAATTAAACCCATACCTGTTCTTAAAGGATTTAAAAATTGTGCCCAGTGAATTTTTTCGATGTCTTGAAAATCATCCATCATTTCTTTTATATACACCATTGCTGTAGAAGCTCCCTGATAACGATGTCCCCAAAAGTTATCATTCGCCCAGGTAAGTTCTTCGTAGTTGTATTCGGAGATGTGGATTGGCACCTGATTAAAGCCTTTGCTTTGCAAACTACTTCGAACACTATTTATACGACCGGGCCATGGACCAGAATCTCGGTATTGGTGCATTGAATAAAAATCAAGTGGAAGATTATTATTTTTCACATAATCCAAAAAACCTCCTGTATAAATTTCAGCTACAGCAAATGCAGGGCCGCCTACGATTGCATCTGCGTTTCCTCTCCGAACACCCAATGCACCTGCTCTGTACATTTGATTGTAACGTTGCGTAAAATCATCGCGATGTAAAAAGGCAACATTGGCATCGTGTATGTTTAATACGTTCCAGAAGAATTCCCCCAGATCTGGTTCGTTATAAATTTCATGATACATCGGCACGGTTAATACCTGCTTCATGTGTGCGGAAAGATCTGCGTGCATGTCTCCCCATAGGTTTTCCCAATTCGGAATTCCCTCATTTAATTCTCTCCAATTTCCATTCTGCTGAAAAGGTGTGGGAATATAACTCCAAGAAATATAGGGCATGATATTATTCTGATTGCAATTATTTGCAAAGTGATCCATTTCATTCCAACGATACACTCTGTTTTGAGGAGTACCTGTTACCATATTCGATGCCCAGCAATCTCCTTTGCCCATGGCCAAATCTAAGCGATACGTTGGTGCGTTAAGTGGCAGCACCTTTCCAAAATCACGATTATTACGTGTATAATAATTATTGTGATTCCCTTCATCAATGGTTGTACTATATGCATTAAACTTTTTCAGCAAAGGGTTGTTTGCCGGATTTGAAAAATTTCCTTGTATCTGTGCTGATGCCGTCGATATGCAACAACATAAGAGTAAGGCATGTAACAGATTTTTATAGAGATGCTTCATACTACGTTTTGTTAAGCGAATTGGTTAGAAAAGCTTTTTTTATACCCTTATGATAGATTTGAAAAAAGTAACCCTCCTTTTTTAAAAAAGTTGCAAAAAAACAAAAGAGACGGATTAGCGTCTCTTTTATACAACAATTAACAGCACTATAAATTAACAGGTTTGTAAATTAATTATTAGTAAGAATAATTGATTGAATAAAAACAATGGGTGCGAAAATAATTGAAGTTGTAGATTTCATAATAGTAGGTTTTTAAAGTTGAACAGTGTGTTTGTTCTACTTCGTACGTACAGTTGAAAAGTAACCCGCGAATTGAAAAATCATTCTGGAGTTTCCGTATTCGACCTTTTTACAAAAGAATATCTCAATGTCAACTCAAACGACTCCATCTTTGCAGCCACTAGGCTTGCCATGCCTGTATTGTAAGAGAATGTAAGACTCAAGGGATTCGATAAAAAATAATATTCGTAGAGGCCCACGTTAAAATTAATACCTAGTGCCGTGCTATAACCGCTGCCTACTAAAAAGTGTTCATGCAGTCGTCCACTTATATTTATATCCCACAAAACTGGATTGTAATATGAATCCCGTAGTCGTAAAACTGTACTCGGTATTATTTTGAAAAATGGGCTCAATGACAACTCTTGTTTTAAAAAAATACTATAATAGCGGGGCAATCGAACTTGTGTAATATCTGACTGAAGCGATGCATTACTAATTTGACTGGATGAAAAACCAAGCCATGTCTTTTCAGAATATACTGCCAAACCGAGGCTAAGGTCTGGGGCAAAAGAAGAAATGGAGCCCGAACTAATTGTTTGATCGATAGAAAGATTCACAAAACCAATAGCAGTGCCTCCAGACATATACCAATTTTCAGTTAATGGAATATGAATGCCGTAACGCAGGGCAGCACGACTATACCGTAACAATTGTCCTTCCCGATCGTTGATAAACGTTATTCCCAAAATACTCTTAGACTGATTGTGGGGTATTCTTATGTCTGTATCAAAAATCGCAGTTCCGATTTGATTAAAAGGCGTTCGATGAAACTGATTTGAGCCTGTAACGTTAACATAATGGTTGGCTTGTAATAATGCTGGGTTGATTAAGGCTGAAAAATTATAAAACTGAGAAAAAACAATTGGATACCGCTCATTCGGTTGCGCATTTGCACGAATGCAAAACATTGAAATGGTAATAATGGTGAGCAGAATAAACTTTTTCAAAGAAATAATTGAATATTTACCTTATAAATATTTGGAATCTTATTCAATAATATAAAAAAAATGGATAACTAGGGTTACTTTTGATAAATATATATATAAGTATACTAAATGGGGTTGTTTAATAAAAGTGATTCAACAAGTAGAATCATCCATGCCATTGAATCGGGTGAGGATGATAAGGCTCTTGAATTGCTCTATCAGCAAGCATTACCTAAAATAAGGTCCTATATCCTGAAAAATGCAGGTAAGGCCGAAGATGTGCAGGATATCTTTCAAGATGCTGTCATTGTACTTTATAGGTATGTTAAAGCCGGAAAGTATAATTTACAACATGAAGTAGGTGGTTTTTTATTCGGAGTTTGTAAAAATTTATTTTACACCCAAATAAAAAAAAATAAAAATATCGAATACAGTACACACGAAGAAATGAGTGGTGGAGAAAATAGCGATCAGTTACACACGATCATTTCAGATGAGAAACAAACAATGATTGAAACACTCATGACTGAATTAGGTGGTCGTTGCAAAGAAATGTTGACGTACTCCATATTTGATAAAAAAAGCATGAAAGAGATTGCACAACTTATGCAACTCGCAAATGAAGATACCGCTAAGACGGCAAATTATAAATGTAAAAAACGACTTTCTAAAATCATGTTAGAGAAAAAAGGATGTCTGGAATTACTTAGAAACTAATGCAAGAATTTGAACGATATCGCTTAATAGAACAATACTTGAATGATGAGCTTTCTTCACCTGAGCGCGCGCGCTTTGAAGAAAAAATTGCGCAAGACCCGACCTTAGCGGAGGAAGTAGAATTGTATGCATTAACGAATAGTGTTGTATTTGAAAGTAGATTGCTCGACGTAAAACAAAAAATGCAATCCAATTTTCCAAGCAACGACAACAACACAACGGGCTTAAATAAATACATCGTTCCTGTTATCGTAGGTATTAGCTTACTTGCATCTATTGGTGCGTATGTCTATTATTCGAAAGAAGATGTTTCAGTCATTCAAAAAGATGCAGTGACGGAACAAACTTCAAACGTAGAATCAGAACGTGTAAAAATACAAGGCGCTGAAGATATAGAAAATGCTTCTGCTCCACGTGCATCAAATGCTACATCTAATTCCGCAACAACAAACACAGTAAACCAAATCAATACATCCATCCCAACAAAGACGGATAGTGTAACGGTACCTAAAGTTATTGTTGCGCCACCAATCAAAAAACAAGCAACTGATTCTGTAGCGCCTACTTCAAAAACAGAACCAACAAATAAAACAACGCCGACTCCGCCAAAAGAAAAATTGGATCCATGCGCGAGCACTTCCATCAAAACGGAATTTAAACTTACGCCTACATGTACGAATGCAGCGACTGGTGAAATTCAAGTTTTACTAAGTAAAACAACTGGCGGAAAAGCACCCTATTCATATGCCATCAACAATGAATCGTTTGGCATGGAAAGTTTTTTCAATGAATTAAAAAAAGGAACCTATACCATACACGTTAAAGATCAAAATAATTGCACGCAACTATTCTTGAAAGAAATAAAAGAAGTAACTTGTGTGCAGGCGCTTGATGATTACTCGTTTAATCCGAATCGTGGACAAACGTGGAAGTATGAAAATAAAACCATGAATGCTGCACACATTCAGATACTCGATAAGTCAGGAACACTTCTAAAAACATATACGGTAGCTCCCCACCAACAAATTGAATGGGATGGCAAATCTGAACAAGGAAACGACCTACAGATGGGCGGTTATATTTGTCTTATTTCATACGACAATGGCTCAGTTGAAAAAGGCATGATTATAATTTATCAATGAGAAAAAATACATACATATTCGTTTTATTCTTTTGCATCCTAAGGCTTGGCTTTGCACAAACAGGCCCTGGTGGTGTTGGCAAAAACGATGGTAGCTCCGCACTTAAACTTTGGTTTAAAGCAGATACAAATGTACTTACTGCAACCAATACGATTGTAGCTGACAATGATAGAATCAATACATGGAAAGATGCAAGTGGCAACAATGTTGCGGCGTCTTCTGTTTCAAATGAAAAACGACCTACCTGGATTGAACAAGTTGCTGCATTAAACAATGCACCAGCAATTCGTTTCTCTAGCAACGCAAATGCGACCAATCAATTCAATGGTCTTTATACAAACAGCTATTCAGTACTTACAGATGCAACCATCTTTCTTGTTCATTATCCATTAACAGTTGGTGGTGGTGACGACATCACTCCAGTCAATGGCACTTCAAGTACTTGGTTTTATGGAGCAGGAATCTTAGATGCAGATGTTCCTAATTTTAAAAACGATTTTGGGTTGAGCTATTCAGGTCAAAGTTGTGCCTATGGTGAAGGAATGCCTGCAACATCGACAGACATGACAATAAAAATTCCAAGCCCAATCAATCAAGCATACATTACTGCTGTTACACGCGACCAAGCAAACAGTCTAATTACGCTCTATTCCTCTGCTGCAGCTACTCCAGTAACGTATTCTAAAACAATCGTAGCGCTTTCTGACCCTACAAATTATGCCATTGGGTCAACTACAAGCATGACCATCTTTCCTGAAAATTACTATGATGGATACATTGCAAATATTATTGTATTCAATAAAAAATTAAACCAGGCAGAATTTATTATCGTCCAAAATTATTTGTCGGCCAAATACAATATTCCACTTTCATCAAATGATTTCTACACCATGGACCAAAGCGGCAATGGTGATTTTGATTTCAATGTTGCAGGTATTGGAATGGCTTCTGATGGCAGTGCATACACAACTTCAAAAGGCGAAGGTTCGATTACAATAACAAACCCATCAAATCTCCAGGCAAATAAATTTCTTTTCTGGGGACAAAACTCTGCTAGTATTTCAAACCATACAAAAGCCAATATCCCATCAATGGTGTATGACCGTTGGGAACCTGTTTGGCGTGCATCAAAATCTGGTGGAGACTTAGGTACTACAGATGTAATTTTTGATTTGCTGACTGCAAAGCCTTCTGAAACCAAGTTTCTACGCATTATTCAAGATATCAATAACAATGGATCGTTTAGCGATGAACCAGAAACCTCGTTTATTTCGGGAGCACTTTTTTTAGGTGGTACATCCTATATTTTCAAAAATGTATCCTTACAAAATGGAATACGAATTACCCTAGCGCGCACAAATACATTTGAAGAGGAAAGTAAATTAAGCTTAACACCCAATGGCGACGGATTAAACGATGTCTATGTTATAACAAACCCAAGTTCAATAAAGATATTTGATAGCAGCGGCAATCTTGTAAATCAGATGCAAGGCCCTTGTATCTGGGATGGTACAAATCAAAATGGTATTGTTGTAAATACGGGATATTATATCATTCAAATTGGCGATGATAACTATACAGGAATTACAGTGATTCATTAATAGCTTTTTAATACTTATTAAATAGAACCCATTTGTATCGAATCACGCTGCATATCTTTTTGCATCAGTTGCTCAATCTTTTCATGTTCTTTCTCCATTCCATTAAACTCATATTGCGTATAAATGATTTCGTAAAACATGGGCGCGAACAACAACACTAAAAATGATACCATTGCTATATAAAACCATTTTTTGGGGACTTTTAGCATTACCAACAGTATTGATAGAAGACTATTTAATGCGAATAAAAAAGTGGCTAACGAGGCATGGCCAATTATCATAGACAGTAATTAAAAATACAGCCACTAAGAAAAGAATTTGCAACGCAATCAATATGCCAACAAATAGATTGTTGAATATTTATATGCTATTTATTTTCAACCGCTGTAGTATCCACTCATTCTAAGCACCGCTTGCACAACAACTGTAGATTCCTCTATTAAGAAGAAAACCTTAAACTGAAATCGGGAAACCCTCTTTATTCTCAATTCTTTGTATCGAAGTTGATATGCAAGCGGATTTATACGGATCTTTTCGGTGCTGAGGTAAATGCATTCTAAAAAATCATCGCCCAAACCCTCCTTTTGTTCTTCATACCAAACGAAGCTTTCTTCTAGGCAAAGAGCGCGTCACCACTAAAAAATAGACTGTACATTATTTCGTTTTGCGTATACGCGCCCTCAATTCCGCCCAATCATAGACTTTGCTTTCCCCACGGCTATATTTATCCATTCTTTTGTCGAGTTCCTGCTTTTCTTGCTCACTTAAATGCAAACTTTCAAGAATCGCTTGAACTTGATTCAATAATGTATCATCTTCCGTCTGAATAAGTCTTTCTATAATTTCTGGATTCATGCCTTCCTTTAGATTACGTTATACATAATATTCCACTTATGGTTCTTAGACTATTCGTGGCAAAGTAAAATGTGTCTGAATCAAGATTTGCAGAATTAAAAGATTTTCTTGATTAGCTCCATTCCTACTTTAGAGGTGAATATTTAAAACTCAGCAATCCTCTTTTGTCCTTAAATCCTCCAATCCTAATTCATACAAAAGAGCAAATTTACCGAACACGAGCCGAAATAATCCTGTCCGTCCCGCAATCCTATAAATCCTGTTCGCAAACAAAAAGAACTCCAATCTATTGTTACATAGACAGGAGTTCTTTTTTATTACTTTTCAGTACTAAAACTTACTTATGCAGTAGCTTCTTTAGGAAGAACAGAAACGAACGAACGATCTTGACGACCTTTTCTGAACGTTACGATACCATCCGTTAATGCGAATAATGTATGATCTTTACCGATACCTACATTTTCACCTGGATGATGTTGTGTTCCACGTTGTCTGATGATGATGTTACCAGCGATTGCTGCTTGACCACCAAATAATTTTACGCCTAGACGCTTGCTATGTGATTCACGTCCGTTTCTTGAACTACCAACCCCTTTTTTGTGTGCCATGGTATTTAAATATTAAGCGATGTTTTCGATCAAAACTTTAGTTAATGACTGACGGAAACCGACAGTTTTTCTGAATCCTTTTCTACGCTTCTTTTTGAAAGCTGTAACTTTGTCATCTTTAAGATGTTCAAGGATTTTTCCAGATACTTTAGCACCCGCTACGCACGGTGCACCTACCTGGTACTGGTTATTGTCGGCGAGTAAAAGAACGTTATCAAACGTTACAGCAGAGCCTTCAGCTCCTTGCAATCTGTAAACATAGATAAAGTTATCTTTTTCTACTTTGTACTGCTTGCCTCCAATTTCTACAATTGCGTACATGATCTTATTGGTTTAACTTTTATTAATTAGGACTGCAAATGTAAGGCTTCTGGACCAAAGTACCAACCATTCATTCAAATAAATTCCGCAATATGTGCTGTGGAAAAGTTTCAGGGCTACACAAAACCATGTTTAAAGCCTAGAAAAGCCCTGCCATTTATTCACTTATTTGTATCCTATTGTTGCACAGCACATATTGAATTTGGCCTTTTTCCTTACAGGGTCAAATGTGGAAAACAGTATTCGATTCGACTTTGGATTTGCCTTCTGATTTTATCACTTTTGTAAAGTGCTGATTAAGCACAGTCAAGTAATGCTTTTTTGATTTATACGCAATACGAATATCAAGGAATACCAGTAGGCATGCAGGTTGCCGAGCTAATCCCGATTTCGCTATTCTGACTCAAATACAATTACAATAATCATATAACAGTGTGGTAAAGACTGTTTAAAAAACTTTATTCGCTTAATATTTGTTGCGCAAATTCGTGCAACACAAAACGTACACTACTTATGAGTTTACAGGAAGAGCCGTTATTAAAAGAAAACAAGAACAGATTCGTACTGTTCCCGATCAAGCATGACGACATTTGGGCGATGTACAAGCAAGAAGAAGCTAGTTTCTGGACTGCCGAAGAAATCGATCTTTCTCAAGATTTGATTGATTGGGCAAACTTAAACGACGGCGAACGCCACTTCATCTCGCATGTATTGGCATTCTTTGCTGCCAGTGATGGAATTGTGAATGAAAACCTAGCGGTGAATTTCCTTGAAAAAGTGCAGATTCCAGAAGCGAAGTGTTTTTATGGCTTCCAAATCATGATGGAAAACATCCATTCTGAGACGTATTCTCTATTGATTGACACCTACATTAAAGATCCGAAAGAAAAAGATCGTTTGTTTAATGCTATTGATACCGTGCCTTGCGTTGCAAAAAAGGCAGAGTGGGCATTGCGTTTCATCGATAATGGTTCTTTTATTGAAAATATTATTGCCTTCGCAGCGGTAGAAGGTATTTTCTTCTCTGGTTCATTCTGTTCTGTTTTCTGGTTGAAAAAACGTGGTTTAATGCCAGGTTTGAGCTTCTCAAACGAACTAATCTCTAGAGATGAAGGTTTACATTGTGATTTCGCTTGCTTGCTATACACAAAATATATTGTCAATAAACTTCCAGTGGAACGTGTACTTGAAATTATATTAGAAGCAGTAGAAATCGAGAAAGAATTCGTTACAGATTCATTGCCAGTAGATTTGATTGGTATGAATGCGCGTTTAATGCAGCAATACATTGAATTTGTGGCAGACAGACTTCTTGTTGCTTTAGGTGTGGCGAAACACTTCAATGCTACAAATCCATTTGATTTCATGGAAATGATTTCTCTTGAAGGAAAAACGAATTTCTTCGAAAAAAGAGTATCGGAATACCAGAAAGCTGGCGTGATGTCTGAAAAAGATTCACAAAAATTTAGTCTTGACGAAGACTTTTAAATTTATTATATTACAGAATAGGAAACAATAACACCCCCTTTTTACTTATGTTAGTACTTAAAAGAGACGGCAGACGAGAGTCTGTAAAGTTCGACAAAATCACATCTCGCATTGAGCGCTTGTGTTATGCATTAGACATGAATTATGTTGATGCGACATCTGTTGCAAAGCGCGTAATTGATGGTTTGTACGATGGCGTAACGACAGAAGAGTTGGATCACTTGGCTGCAGAAACGTCTGCGTCAATGACAACCAAACACCCTGATTATGCTACGTTAGCTGCACGTATTGCAGTTTCTAACCTACATAAAAAAACAAGCAAGTCGTTTGCAAACACAATGAAACGTTTATACACGTACATTGATTCTAAAACAGGCGAAAATGCTTCCATGATATCGAACGAAGTATATGAATTCATTCGCAAGAATGCTTCTATCCTAGATTCGGCTATCATATACGATCGCGATTATGGGTATGATTATTTCGGTTTTAAAACACTTGAAAAATCATACTTATTAAAAGTAGATGGCAAAATTGTTGAACGCCCGCAACACATGTTGATGCGTGTATCTTGTGGTATCCACTGTGGTGACCTAGATGCAACAATTGAAACATACAACTTAATGTCTGAACGTTGGTTCACGCATGCTACTCCTACTTTATTCAATTCAGGTACTCCGAAACCACAATTGTCTTCTTGTTTCCTATTAACAACACAAGACGATAGTATTGACGGTATCTACGAAACATTAAAACAATGTGCTAAAATCTCTCAATCTGCGGGTGGTATTGGTCTTAGCATTCACAATATTCGTGCAACAGGTTCATACATTAAAGGTACCAATGGTACTTCTAACGGTATTGTCCCAATGTTGCGTGTATTCAACGATACAGCACGTTATGTAGATCAAGGTGGCGGAAAACGTAAAGGGGCGTTTGCTATCTATCTTGAACCATGGCATGCAGATGTTTTTGAATTCTTAGACTTGAGAAAAAACCACGGTAAAGAAGAAATGCGTGCGCGTGATTTGTTCTACGCAATGTGGATTTCTGATTTATTCATGAGACGTGTAGAAGATAACGGCGATTGGTCATTATTCTGCCCGAAAGAAGCTCCAGGTCTTGCTGAAGTTTACGGTAAAGATTTCGATGCTTTGTATGAAAAATACGAAAAAGAAGGTCGTGCACGTAAAGTAATCAAAGCACAAGAACTTTGGTTTGCAATCTTAGAAGCGCAAGTTGAAACAGGTACACCGTACATGTTGTTCAAAGATGCTGCAAACCGCAAATCAAATCAGAAAAACTTAGGTACCATCAAGTCTTCGAACTTGTGTACAGAAATTTTAGAATATACTGCACCAGACGAAGTTGCTGTTTGTAACCTTGCTTCTATTGCATTACCTAAATACGTAATCAACGGCAAGTTTGATCACCAGAAGTTATATGACGTAACCTATGTTGCTACATTAAACTTGAACAAAATTATTGATGTAAACTACTACCCGGTTCCTGAAGCTGAGAAATCAAACAAACGTCACCGTCCTATTGGTTTGGGTGTACAAGGTTTGGCCGATGCATTTATCATGATGCGTATGCCGTTTGAATCTGAAGAGGCGCGTCAGTTGAACATCGATATTCACGAAACAATCTATTATGCGGCAATGACTGCATCGAAAGATTTGTCTGCAAAACTTGGACCATACGAAACGTTTAAAGGTTCTCCAGTATCAAAAGGAATTTTCCAATTTGATATGTGGGGTGTTACGCCTTCTTCTGGTCGTTATGACTGGGAAGCATTGAAACGCGAAGTGAAGAAACACGGTGTACGTAACTCGTTATTGGTTGCGCCAATGCCTACGGCTTCTACGTCTCAGATTCTTGGTAACAACGAATGTTTCGAACCATATACATCAAACATCTACACACGTAGAGTATTGTCTGGTGAATTTGTAGTGGTAAACAAACACTTATTAAAAGACTT
>JAYTLG010000141.1:0-5214 GCA_043729555.1 Cytophaga sp. | reverse complement strand
AAGTAACAAAGGCATGTTTGGTGCGGCTGAATTCGAAGAAATGAAAGAAGGCTCTATCTTCTTAAACTTAGCTCGCGGACCGGTAGCTGACTTAGATGCTTTGGCACTTCACTTAAAAAGTGGTAAAATTTTAGGTGCAGGTTTGGATGTTTACCAATACGAACCTAAAAACAACGACGAAGAATTTATCAATAAAGTAAGAGGCTTACCAAACGTAATCCTTACGCCACACATTGGTGGTTCTACAGAAGAAGCACAATCAAACATTGGAAATTTTGTACCAAACAGAATTACAGATTACATCAACAACGGTACAACATTACACAGTGTCAACTTCCCAAATATTCAATTACCCGAACTACAAGAAGGTCACCGTTTCATGCACTTACATGAAAATCAACCTGGCGTATTGGCTAAATTGAACAACTTGTTTGCGAAACATAATATCAATATTTTAGCACAATACCTAAAAACAAATGAAGGTGTTGGTTATGTTATCACCGACATAGCTAAAATATACGACAAAGAATTGTTGGACGAGTTAAAAGAAATCCCTGGAACAATTCGTTTCAGAACGCTTTACTAGTTTTGAGTTGCTAGAGGTACTAGTAACTAGTTTCAAGACCAAGAAATAAAGTTATTAGGCACTAGTTACTAGTCACCAGACAATAAAAAAACAACATTTGTAAATACAAAAAGTTAGGTACTAGTTATTAAAAAAGAACTTCTAGTACCTAGCAACTCGTAACTAACTAAGATGAATAACAAAATTTACTTCACACCTGGCCCATCTGAATTATATCCAACGGTTCGTCAACACATGATGACGGCTATGGATGAAAAGATTGGTACTATATCTCACCGCAGCAAACAATTCCAAGAAGTATATAGGGCTGCTTCTGACAATTTAAAAACACTTTTAAATTTACCAGACAACTATCAAATTTTATTCCTTGCGTCGGCAACAGAAATATGGGAACGCATCATTCAAAATTGCGTTGAGAAGAAAAGTTTCCATTGCGTAAACGGTTCGTTCTCTAAACGCTTTTATGAATTTGCAGGAGAACTTGGTCGTGAAGCATACAAAGAAGAAGAAGCATTCGGAAAAGGATTTTATCCGAAAACAATTAACGTACCTGCAGATGCTGAAATCATTTGTTTAACACACAACGAAACAAGCTCAGGTGTTTCAATGCCTGTAGAAGACATAAATACATTTAGAGCTAAAAACCCAAATGCATTAATTTTTGTAGATGCGGTTTCATCTCTTCCCTACCCTGCCTTTGATTGGACTAAAATTGATTCTGCATTTTTTTCGGTGCAAAAATGTTTTGGTTTGCCAGCTGGCTTGGGCGTTTGGATATTGAACGACCGTGTGATTGAAAAGTCAAAAGCATTGTTAGCGAAAGGTCAATCTATCGGATCATACCACACCATTCCTTCTATGTTGGAGAAGGCATTGGTAAATCAAACACCAGAAACGCCTAACGCGATTAATATTTTCTTGTTGGGAAAAGTTACAACAGACATGTTGAAAATTTCTGCAGAAGGTATTCGTAAACAAACAGAAATAAAAGCGGCACTCATCAACGAATATATTTCTACAAGTAAGGTGTTTAGTTTTGGTGTAGAAGATAGCAGATTGCGTTCCATGACAACCATTGTAGCAAACACAACTATGTTGCCTGGCGATGTAAACAAAGTATTGGAACCATTTAATATGGCTATTGGTGCTGGATACGGTCCTAAAAAAGAAACACAAGTACGCATAGCAAACTTCCCGGCACACTCAGTGGAAGAAGTTACAGCACTCGTTAAAGTATTAAAAGAAAAAATTGGTTAAGATGTTACAAATTGGCGACACCTATTCGGAAGTATTCTCATACTCACAAGAACAAGTAATCTTGTTTGCTGAACTTACTGGAGATAAAAATCCATTACACTTGGATGTTGCCTATGCTGCAACTACGATGTTTAAAAAACCAATCATCCATGGCATTTTAGGCGCGAGTGTATTGTCTAAAATACTAGGAATGTACTTTCCAGGCGAAGGCACTATTTACTTAAAACAAGAAATTGACTTTAAACGCCCGATGTATGTTGATGCGAAATACGAAGCACAACTTACGGTAACGGAATTAAATCGAGACAGACACACCGCAATCATTGAAACAAAAATAGTTGATAAAGATAGTGGCAAAATGAATGTAGTGGGCTATGCACACATCATGCATAAAGAAAAAATATGAGACTTGACAAACAATCTTTAAAATTAGCTGCAACTTTTAAAGGAGCTATACTCAAACGCTTATTAGCAGGAATGACTGTGTTAACAGCCATTACAATGGCGCTAATATATATTCACAACCACAATAGCGAATACCAAAAACTAAACATGACCGTAAGTGGTGCGTTGCCTGGCTACATGGGAGCAGCACTTGGCTTATTGCTTGTCTTTAGAAACTCTACTGCATACGATAAATGGTGGGAAGCACGCAAAGAAATTGGAGCATTGGTAAATACTGCTCGTAATTTTGCAATAACTTTAAATGGCTTACTACCATTCAATACGCCTGAACGCAAACAATTAACAAAACTATTAATAGCATTCGTTTTTAATTTAAAAGCACATCTTCGAGACACGAGCGATGAAACATCTTTAGAAGCCTTATCTGCAGAAGACAGAGAACTCGTTCTGAAATCACAACACAAACCCGTTGTAATCTCGAATATCATGATTAATAAAATTGAAGATGTATGGAAACGCAATTTAATTACAGACATTCAACAAGGCTTATTGATTGAAAAAATACATGGCTTGGTAGATATTCTAGGAAAGTGTGAACGAATCAAAAATACGCCTATCCCAATGGCATACATGTTTTTATTGAAATTCTTGATTAATATATATGTTGTAATACTGCCATTCAGTTTAGTAGACGAAATCGGTTGGTTGTGCATCCCTTTGGTAATTTTACTCTATTATATCTTGATGAGCATCGTCATTACTGCAGAAGAAATCGAAGAGCCATTTGGCTATGACTTAAATGATTTGAAAATGGATGCTATTGCTATGAACATTAAAAATAACATTGACGAAATAGTAACACATGATTAAATTCAAACGAGATATTGATTTTTTTTCAATAAAATCTCTTTTGAGTTTAATCTGCTCACTATGTTTGCTCTGCTCATTTGCAGCTGAAAACACCTATTGGACAAACATCGCTCCAATACCTACTAACTACAAACATTCCGCTGGCCAATACATTCGTATATTCAGTCCAACCCAAGTAATATCAACGGACAGCATTCTAATACTTGCTCTACAAAATAAATTTGAGAAACAAGATAATGATGTCTATTCCACATTAAGTTGTGTTGATAGACCAGTTTGGCTTTACTTTAAAACAGATAGTTTCAAAAACAACTTAGAACATTTTTTGATTTTAGAAAATGCAAATCTGAATTTAATTAGCTTATATAAATACGAAGATGAAGGTTTAAAATTGGTTCGTGTAAAAGGAATGGGCATAAAGTACCAAGCGGACAACTTATTCCCTGAACAAATTTCTTTCAACATAGACCCTGCTAGTATTTATTTTATTGAAGCCTATGATTTTCATAATGCCAACTTCCCTATTTACATACGCACAAATATTAACAACACGCAAAGAGCAGTTATTAAAAATTTCTTCAACGCTTTTTACTGGGGAGTAATATCGGTTATCGGCATTATTATTTTGTTATTATATGTTCGATCGAAAGAAATTGTTTTTTTATATTATGCGCTATTTTTATTTGGAACTTTACTTTTAAATGCATGTTTAGAAGGATATTTGTTTGCATATCTGTGGCCCAACCACCCAGAAATCAATGCATACAAATTTTCTATTTATGCAATTAGTGCAACCGCCACGCCACTATTTGTATATCATTTTTTATTGATTAAAGATTACTTTAAAAAAACAAAAAAAATATTTACAGGTTTGACATTGCTCTTTTTTATCGTGTGTGTATATAATATCCTAGGGCATTATGCTGTAGCAATGTATTTACTACAATCTATCGGATTTGCCCAAATAATATTATACATCGCTTATGGGATTATCATTTGGAAAAATGGTAGTACCAATGCCTTGTATTTTATCGTGGCTTGGTCAGCATATTTATTATCTATTATTGCAGCCATCTTGTCATCATTAGACTTAATACCAAACACTTCTTTTGTAAACAACTACGTTCAAATTGGCACACTCATCCAAGTGTCCATTTTCTCCTATATTATTGCTGGAAAATACCAAGAAAATAAAATTCGTAATGTCGAATCACAAAAAAAATTGATTGATATATTAAAAGATAGAGAAGTTCTGCTAACGAGTCAAAACGATAACTTAGAACATATCGTACAATTAAGAACTACCGAGCTTAACAATAAAAACAATGAGTTAAATAATTTGAATGAAAGTTTAAATGAAATCGTGACCCAAAAAACGTGGGAACTACAAAAATCGCTTGAAGAAATCATCACCACTAACGATCAATTAAAACAATTCAACTACATCACCTCACACAATTTACGTGGCCCAGTATCGAGCTTAAAAGGTCTCATTAGTCTATATCAATTAGAAAATGATCCGAATGAGCAAACAACATACATCACAAAAGCAGCCATCGTAATCAACAGGATGGATGATATTCTCTTCGACTTAAATAAAATTTTATCTTTTAAAAACACGAGTTTAATCAAAGAGGTTATTGATTTTGAAACAATCATTTCGAATAACATAAGACAGTTAGATATTAAAAGAGTTGATATTAATTTATACATCGATGAACGCTTAACCATCACAGGTATAAAATCTTTCTATGAAAGTATTTTTTATAATTTATTTAGCAACGCACAAAAATACAAAGACCCTAGCCGCCCCTTAAAAATTGACATTCAAATAGCACATTTCAATATCAATCGATTTTCAATCTCTATCAAAGACAATGGTTTGGGAATGGACGAATCTAAAATTGGAGACAAGCTATTTGGTTTTTACAAACGCTTCCATTCACACATTGAAGGTAAAGGACTTGGCCTATACATGACAAAAAATCAAATTGAAATACTTGGAGGCAACATACGTGCTGAAAGTGTTTTAGGAAAAGGCACTAACTTTATTATAGAACTCCCCTGCTAGTTAGTCGTCCCTTAAAAAGTGTCTC
>JAYTLG010000140.1:0-22177 GCA_043729555.1 Cytophaga sp. | reverse complement strand
ATTTCTATTTTAGTACCTTTTACAATTAAAAAGTAGCGAGTTGAGCAACGAATTATTTATAAGTTCGTCTCAAAATGGAGATCGCATTGCCCTTATCCATGATAAAAGGCTTGTTGAATACCAGTTTGAGGATCATACCCGTAAATTTAATGTTGGTGATATCTATTTAGGTACAGTGCGCAAAGTTGTGCCTGGACTGAATGCAGCTTTCATAGACGTTGGGTATGAGAAGGATGCTTTTTTGCATTACTTTGACCTTGGTCCGAAAATAAAATCGTTGAGCAAGTTTACAAAGAATGCAGTTACCTCAGCGTCCACCCCAGCTCTTCTCAAAAAGTTTGAGTTAGAGCCGGAAATAAAAAAAGATGGTAAAGTAAGTCAGGTATTAGACAAAGGGACTCAAATATTAGTACAGGTTGTTAAAGAACCTATTTCTACTAAAGGTCCGCGATTATCTTGTGAAATCTCACTTGCTGGTCGTTACTTAGTTTTAGTGCCTTTCTCGAATGTAGTTTCTGTTTCCAAAAAAATTACTGATAAAGCGGAACGTCAACGTTTGGTACGTTTGATTTCTTCTATTCGACCTGAAAACTTTGGCGTAATTATACGTACGGTTGCATCGAATAAAGAAGTTGCCGAACTAGACAAAGATCTTCGCAACTTAGTAAAGACGTGGGAAGACGGTATTGCAATCTTAAAGAAAGCAAGACCAAGAGACTTAATTATTGGCGAATTAGATCGCACCTCTTCAATCTTAAGAGATATGTTGAACGAGAGTTTCGACAGCATCAATGTAGATACAAAAGAGTTGTATGAAGATCTCCGTTCGTACATAAAAAATATTGCCCCTGATAAGGAGCGCTTGGTAAAATTACACCAAGGCAAAACCAAAATGTTTGAAGCTACAGGCGTTGAAAAACAACTGAAGACACTTTTTGGTAAGTCTGTAAGTTTAACAGGAGGTGGTTATTTGATTATTGAACACACAGAAGCGTTACATGTTATTGATGTAAACAGTGGGAACAAAGCAAACAACGAAACAAGTCAGGAAGAAACAGCATTGCATACCAATCTCGAATCTTGTCGTGAAATAGCACGTCAATTAAGACTTAGAGATATGGGCGGTATTATTGTTGTGGATTTTATCGATATGAAAAATCTCGATAACCGCAAAGTAATATACGAACGCATGAAATTAGAAATGCAAGACGATCGTTCTAAAAACGTTATTCTTCCATTAACTAAGTTCGGCTTGATGCAGATCACTAGAGAGCGTGTACGTCCTCAAACAAACTTGATCACTCTAGAGCTTTGTCCTACGTGTAGTGGAACAGGCAAGATCAGTGCAAGTATTGCAATTACAGATCAGATTGAACATAAATTAGATTACATTGTCACCAAGCAAAATGAGAAAAACATTACGCTGGTATTGCATCCCTACATTTATGCTTATTTCACAACAGGTCTTGTTTCTAGAAGAACAAAATGGTTCTTTAAATATTTCCGTTGGGTGAAGTTACGCACCGATTCATCATTGGGTTTAACAGAGTTTAAATTCTTAGACGAAGGCGCGCAAAACATCGATATGGAAAGCGAAGCTACAACAGATGATTATAGAAACGACGAATACGTTAGTTCTGAAAATTAATATTCATACTGAATTATAAATAAAAATGTCCCGATAGCTATCGGGACATTTTTATTTATAATCTAAAATTTTTATTTGCTAGAACGTAACACCACATTCCAAGCCAATCAGATCCATATTATACTTCGCAGCATCTTTATATTTTTCTGTAGTACCTGGTACTGTTGAGCCATCAAACAAGTTCATCAATCCTCTGTTATAATACACACCTGCAAAAATTGCATTCGATTCGCCAATATTATAAGAAACACCTGCGCCCATGTAAAGAGAGAGATCAACAATGTTGTACTTGTTATCGTAGCTGCCAACCAATGCTGGATTAGACTCTTTGTATTTTTCATAAAAGTTGATTGTTGCCAAGCCACCTAATTGAAAGTACAATTTTACATCTGTTGCAATTTCGTTTGTAAATGCCTTAAATGTGATGGGCACTTGAATGGATTGAATACTTACAACTTCTGAATAGGAAGTTTGTATGTTCGTGCTTAGGTCTGTTGTAAGGGTAGACAAACCGGCTCTGCTGCTTAAATACCATGCACCCGTAGAAAATGCATAGTTGTCGCCAAATTTAAAATCGATGCTTGGACCAAAAGCAAAACGTAGACCGGCGCCATTGTTCGAAAAACTAATGTTGTCTGCATTATTCAAATCCTTTACACGATTCATACAGTACGTAGGAGAAAGTCGAAGTCCTAAGGTAACTTGTGCTTCTGCAGCAAATACAAAAACGATTGAAAATAAAAGAAGCGATATTTTTTTCATAAATTGAACGTTCATATTGAAATCAATAATTAAAACGAAAATTATGAAATTTTGGCAAGGTATTCTATTCTTAACGCTACTATTTTCATGTCAGCCCGACAAAGAACCTACGAACGTGATTCAACATCAGGTTATAAAACCGGAGGAAGCTACTGAAGTTATCGTGTCTGCCGAAATTGTTCGTCTAGATCAACAGCTTCTAGCTATGACGTCTCAAGAAGATATGGCACGCATCCTAATCGACAATCCGGTATTTTTCAAACAATATTTAAGAGGAATTGCAAATAAGCCGATGCCTGCAGACGTGGAGCACATGTTTGGTTATTACAACAACCCTAGCTTGAAAAGTTTTGGGCTAGAAGTAGAAAAAAACTGGGGTGATATGAAACAGTTTAAAAGCGACCTTGCTTCAACGTTTCGTTTCATGGAGTATTATATGAAAGACTTTAAGGAACCAAAAGTATATACCATCTATTCGGGATTGATGGAACCCGATATGTCGTTTTCAGACTCTGCCATTGTTGTATGCCTGGATTGGTATATGGGATCTAAGGCTTCGCAAAGACCCAATATTTATAAGTATATGCTTGGCAGGTATGATAAGCCCTATATATTGCCAATGATGGCATTAGGTATCTCAACGAAGTTCAATAAAAATAATATTGCTGACGAAACATTATTAGCCGAAATGATTTATTACGGCAAGGCACATTATTTTGTTGAGCGCGTAATGCCTGACTTGCCAGACTCCTTAAACATAGGTTATAGCTCTAACGAAATTAAATCAATCGATGCGAACTTACCCGCAATTTGGGGGCATTTTATAGATCGAAAAATATTGTTTGAAACAAGCAGAAAAATAGTTGAACAATACACGGGCGAAGGTCCGTTTGTAAATGAAATTAGCAACGATTGTCCTGGAAGAATCGGCAGATGGTTGGGCTGGCAGATCGTACGTAAATACATGAACGACCATCCAGAGGTTTCATTGCAAGAGTTAATGGACAACAAAGATGCTGTAAAAATATTTAAAGAGTCGGGCTACAAGCCGACGCTTAAGAATGTTGCAAAATAAGTGTATGCAATTGTGATGAAATTTCATTGCGATCATATTCTTTCACTGCTAATGCGCGGGCATTAGCAGACATTTGCGTATACAAACCTGTATCGGCATGAAGGTTTATCAACGCATCGGTTGCCGCTGTAACTGTCGATGCGGAGAAGCCACAACGATTATTCTCAAGGGCTGCTTTTTGCCAGCCGCCATAGTTAATCAATACAGGTAAGCCACTAGCTAAATAATCGTAATATTTATTGGCACTGTTTGTATCGAGAATTTTAAACGGACTAAATGATACAATACCTACGTTTGCCAGTTTAAAATAGTCGGCAATACTTTCTTTAGGCATGCGTTCAATAAAGACCACGTTGCCGATATTTTTTTCTCGAACGTATGATTTTATTGTCAACAATCGATTTCCATTTCCAATAAAATAAAATTGAATATGCGCATATTTTTTCTGTTGAATCTTTTCTGCAACGTCGACAAAAAATTCCAAGCCATTTGCAAGCCCTATGGTTCCTGCATACAACACAATAAAAGCATTGCTTGGAATATTGTATTTTGCACGCAAGGCAGATTGGTTTTCTGATGGTGAAAATTGCTGAATGTTGGTCCCATTAAACAATACCGTCATTTTGGTGGCTGCAACATTCTTATTCAATAGGTATTCTTTCATTCCTGTCGAAAGAAGCACAATGTGATTGCTTTTAGCATAAATCAATCGCTCAATTTTGTATAAGAATTTTATTAGCAATGTGTTTTTTAAAATACCCATTTGTATGGGCACATCCGGCCACAGATCCCATATTTCAAAAAACAACGGCTTCTTTATTATTTTTTTAAACCAAAGTCCCACAAGACCTATGCTTAAAGGCGTACTGACAGCATAGATGACATCAACCGTTTTTTTGTATTTCCACACCAGTCGACAAGCATACATAAAGAATAGTATAAAAGACCAGACACGTTTTATGTTAGACATGTGGTGGCTATAATAGACACGAATACAATCTACTTGAACACCTTCGATAAGCTGACTAGAAAATAAGGTTGATGGTTGTTGATTGAAATTTCCAGAACCAGTAAGTATTGTTACGCGGTGACCACGTGCTATGAGATTTTTAGCAACTTCATACGATCTATTATTCCCAAAACCAGTAGGCGGGCAAAAATGTTGATGAATAATTAAAATATTACGGGTATCTGAATCTTTTAGCATTTTATCGACAATAACAGATCACAATAAACATTATTTGGCGGGCAATTTGCAAATGGAAAAGTTGCTTTTTGCCGATTAAGCGTTGTTATTTCACCTTAAAGACATAAAATAATTATATTTTAAAGGTATAAATATAAAATTACATCTAAGGGTTTTTCGCGGCATTCTTTATGTATTATAGCTATTTTTGTGTGGAATCTATATGTTTACAGGTAGTTGTGTATATTTTTAGGCGTTTTAGAATCAGATGGAAAAACAGATTCTCAAATATATATAATCAAATTAGATGGCTACTAGCTGGAGAATCATTAAATTTGGCACTTCGATTGCTAAGTACATATTTGTATTCAGAAATTGTTCTAATATTTATAATTAAATCTATAAAACCATGTTTAAAAAAATTACACTTTTAACGATTGCTGCTTTTTCGATTTTGTCGGCATCTGCGCAAAAACCTGATTGGGAAAAAGTAGAAGCAACGTATACAAGATTGCCTATGAAACCAGTTGCTCCAATGGCTAAAAAATACAGCATGGAAGTAATTATGGATGCAGATAATATTGAAAAAAACAAACTTGCAGATAGAGACGCACTTATTCAAAGTGTAACAACTACAAATGCGATTTTGGTAAAGCAAGGCAAGCCAGCTCAATCATACCCTGCAGATAATAGCTATTATGCAGTAAATCGTTCTGAACAATCAGTGAGAACAGCTTTAAAACTTGATGGTTGCCAAGAAGTAACTTCTGCACCAGAATTTAAGGTTAAATTAAAAGTTACTGGTTTTGAATTTGTAAATACAACATTGAAAGATCAAACATCTACTGTTAATGGTGTAATAACAAAAACGTATTATTATGAAGTAACGTCTATGTATAAAATCTCTTATGAGCTTACAAGTGCTTCTGGTGAAGTATTAAGAGACGAAGTGTTAGCAGGAACGGATAAAGTATTAAACGTTGAGAAAACAAAAGCATTTGCTAGTACTTATGGCTTAGATGCATGGTGGAACTCTGACGATGCAAAGGCTACAAAAATTACGTATGACAACAATACGTTTAAAAAAGCTATGCAAGTTGCCAACAATCAATTGAACAGCGAACTAGGTTATACAGAAATCAAAACGCAATTAAATGTAGCTACAATGAAGGACGCATCTGTTTATGCTGATTTTATTACTGCATTTGCAGACGCTTCTATGGGTTACAATTATTTAGCTGCAGACAAGAAAAAAGCAATGGATTATTTGTTGAAAGCTACTGCGGTTTGGGAAAAAGCTGCTAAAGAATATGATCCAGCTGCAAAAAAACAACGCGTTTCTGATGATGTAGCTGGCGCATTATATGCAAACCTTGCTGTTGCCTATTGCTTTTTAGAAGATTGGGATCAGTGTAATCACAACCTTGTTAAATTAAAAGCAATGGATAAAGGTGGAAAGTTGCAAAATAAATTGGAAGCTGCGGATGCATTCAAAAAGGATTACGAAGCTCGTGCTAAAGCAAATAAGACGAACTAATTTCTGTTCATTATAATAAAATTAAACCAAAAGGGTGGTTCCGATATCTATCGGAACCACCCTTTTGGTTTATACAGCTTTATTTTTTTTGTTGTACCACATACAAATATCCGTAACCGGGCATTCGCCACACTTTGGTGTGCGGGCTAAGCACGTATAGCGGCCATGCAAAATAATCCAATGGTGTGCTTTGTGAACTTGCTCTTTAGGAATGTATTTCATTAAATACTTTTCTACCGCTAAAGGAGTCGTTGCTGTTTGCGGCACCAATCCTATTCTTCTTGATACACGAAACACGTGCGTGTCAACCGCCATGGTGGGTTGTTGCCAGATAACGCTTGCAATTACATTGGCTGTTTTTCTGCCTACACCTGGCAGTGTTACTAAGGCTTCAATGGTATTGGGAACTTCGCCGTTAAAATTTGCCATTAACAATTGCGCCATACCTACAAGATGCTTGGCTTTGTTGTTGGGGTATGAAATACTGCGTATGTAGCCAAACACTTCATCGAAAGTTGCTTGCGCCAACGAGGCTGCATCGGGGAAGCGATTAAATAGGGCGGGGGTAGTTAGGTTAACCCGTTTGTCGGTGCATTGCGCACTTAAACTCACCGCAACCAAGAGCTCGTATGGGTTTGAGTATACGAGCTCTGTTTCTGGTTCGGGTGAATGGGTCGAGAAATAATTTAAGAATGTATCAAATCGTTCTTTGCGTAGCATCGTAATTAGTTTACTGTTGCAAAGAAAGCGATTTTGAGTAATTTAAAATACGATTGATGACATTCTCTGAAGGCTCAAGGTTCGATTTCTGTATCAACACTTTTGTTTTCATATAGTGCATATATGTTTTTTCAAACGTAGCGTCAATGAGTAACAGTTCTTCCATTTGAGAACGCTCTTCAGTACTTACTTCATTATAAACAAATCGAATAACATCATTTTGGGTAAACGTTTTTATCATACACAATCGGGGTTGGTTGCTTAGTCAGCTCCTTGCGGAGGTTGATTAAAGCGTAACGCATTCTTCCCAGCGCAGTATTTATACTAACACCTGTCGCATCAGCAATTTCCTGAAAACTCATATCCGAGAAGTGGCGCATCAACACAACCTCACGTTGACTTTCAGGCAATTTTTGAATCAAAGAACGAATTAGCGCTTCATTCTCGCCTTTTATCTGAATCGACTCAAAAGAATCTTCAGAGAAATCAAGCGAATTGAATATACTTATTCCGTCTTCCATAACGACCGTTGGATAACGTTTATTGCGTCTAAAATAGTCGATTGCCAAATTGTGCGCAATACGTGCAACCCAAGGTAAAAATTTGCCCTCTTCGTTGTATTGTCCGCCACGCATCTTATGAATGACCTTAATAAATACGTCTTGTAATAGATCTTCTGCGATGTAGCGATCTTTTACAATTAAGTAAATTGTTGAATAAATTTTGGATTTATGCCTCTTTATGAGTTCTGCAAACGCTTCTTCGTTACCGTGGATATATTGCGAAACCAATGTGGAATCACTAATAGCTGTAATGTTCATATCCGTATGTGTTTAGTTAACGTAGAGGTCTTCTCATAGAGTAGTGTTTAGGGTTAAACGTGGGCATTTATTAATGAATGAATAAACTAATATACTGGCAATTTTTGATATTTGCAAGAGTATATCCAACAACCAACGGAAAAGTAACCAGTAAGGTTTGAAGACAATCAAAAAAATAAATAATGAAAATGAACATTGAAATTTACACTTTACTCATCCTTGCGGGTATAGCAGTTGCCTTTCAGGCAGGCGTAAATGGTGCTTTGGGTAAACAAATAGGAACAATTGAGGCATCTTTTACATCCTTTTCGATTGGCACCATCTTTATCTTTTTTGCCATGTTATTTTTTGGCAAGGGAGATATATTCCTAATTAAAAACGTTCCGCTGTGGCAATTAGCAGGCGGAATATTAGGGGCAGTTTATGTTATGATTAGTGTCATGATGGTTCCCAAAATCGGAATAGGGGGCGTTTTAATGCTGCTGATTATTGCGCAACTTTCTACAAGTGCCGTAATTGATCACTTTGGAATTTTTACGGGCGTTTCAATCCCCATTAATTGGAAACGTATTGTTGCTTTGGCAATGATGTTTGGTGCATTGTGGTTGTTTTATAAGAAGTAAGTACAGTGTACGGAGTATATAGTACGTAGTACAAAAGTTTTTATCAGCTCCCGACGCATCTCGCGCCAGTCTTAGACTTGCATTACATAAGCCGCCTTATCGTTGTTTCAGAGTCTAAGTACTCCGTACTCTGTACATAGTACTTTTCTCGTCTAGTACCTAGAAACTCGTCTAGTAAAACCTAGCAACTACTTTTTAAATTGAATAAAAAAGTAGAACTTTAAAGATGCTTCCTATTTCTTCAATTTGAAGGGTAGCGAAACAGTACAAACACTATTTATGAAAGAATCGGCTGCAGTGACAAAAAAATATTCCTTGGATTTTGAATCATTAGACCCTAGAAATTTTATCATCATAAAAGGTGCACGCGTTCACAATCTTAAAAATATTGACGTTGCGATTCCCAGAAATAAATTGGTTGTTATAAGCGGCTTGTCTGGCTCAGGTAAATCATCGCTTGCCTTCGACACACTTTTTGCGGAAGGCCAACGCATGTATGTAGAAAGCTTAAGTTCGTATGCGCGTCAATTTTTAGGCAGAATGGAAAAACCGGAGGTCGATTACATCAAAGGTGTATCTCCAGCCATTGCTATTGAACAAAAGGTAAACTCGCGCAATCCACGATCTACAGTAGGTACAACTACAGAAATCTACGATTATTTAAAATTATTATTCTCCCGCGTTGGTCATACCATCTCGCCCGTAAGTGGCTTGGAAGTTAAAAAGAATACGGTTACAGACGTTGTGGATTGGGTGTTTCAGCAGGATGAAGGAACACGTTTCATGGTACTTGCGCCTTTTAAAATAAAACACGAACGCTCGGCATTAGAAGAACTTCAAATATTATTACAAAAAGGATTTACACGTTTGTATGTAGATGGCGAAGTTGTGCTGATGGAAGACTTGATCGAAAAGGGCGACAAGGCCTTAAAGCCGAAGTCTGACACTTGGATTCTAATCGATCGAAATACCGTAAACAAAACAGAAGAAGATGCAGCATACCGTGTGTCTGATTCGGTGCAGACCGCATTTGCAGAAGGCGATGGTGATTGCAGAATTGTTATCCCATCAAAAATCACAGAAGACTTTTGTGATCGCTTTGAAGCCGACGGAATTATTTTTGAGGAACCTTCTGCAAACTTCTTTAGTTTCAACAATCCTTTTGGTGCATGTAGAACCTGCGAAGGCTTTGGGCATGTAATGGGCGTTGACGAAGATTTGGTAATGCCAGACAAATCGATGTCGGTTTATGAAGGTGCTATCGCTTGTTGGCGTGGAGATAAAATGACTGAGTGGTTGAAACCATTAATTAAAAATGGCATCAAGTTCGATTTTCCGATTCATAGAGCCATTCAAGATTTGTCGCCCGAAGAACGACAATTGCTTTGGGATGGAAATAAATATTTTGAAGGCTTAACAGCTTTCTTTGCATACCTCGAAACACAAACGTATAAAATTCAATACCGTGTAATGCTTTCTCGTTTTAGAGGAAGAACGCATTGTCCGGAGTGTAGAGGTACGCGTTTGCGTAAAGACGCAAGTTATGTATTGGTTGAAAACAAGTCCATTACGGATATTGTGTTGATGCCGGTAGACGAAGCCTTAGAGTTTTTTGGAAAAATCATACTGCATAAAAACGAAGCAAAAATTGCTGATCGATTATTAAAAGAAATTTCGAACCGACTTTCCTACCTCGAAAAAGTTGGCCTTGGTTATTTAACACTCAATCGTTTAACAGCATCGCTTTCGGGCGGGGAGTTTCAGCGCATTAAACTAGCTACGTCTTTAGGTAGTGCTTTGGTTGGCTCCATGTATGTATTGGATGAACCAAGCATTGGTTTGCACCCGCGCGATACAGGAAAGTTAATTGAAGTGCTTAAGATGTTGCGTGACATGGGCAACACGGTGATTGTTGTTGAGCACGAAGAAGAAGTCATGCGTGCCGCAGATCAGATTATAGATATTGGTCCCGATGCAGGCATACACGGCGGCGAGCTGATGTTCCAAGGAGTAATTGATGACATGATTTCTCATACAGGTTCTTATACGACTGATTATTTAACCGGCCGCTCTTCGATTGAAGTGCCAAAGCAGCGTAGAAAATGGAATTCATTTATTGAGATAAAAGGCGCTAGAGAAAACAACCTTAAAAACATCGATGTAAAATTTCCACTACATACATTCACTGTTGTAACAGGAGTAAGTGGTTCGGGAAAGTCTACATTGGTGAAAAAAATACTATATCCTTCGCTTCAAAAATTATTTGGTTTCTCGGGCGAAGCAACAGGTAAGTTCGACCGCATGGAAGGCGATATGCGTGAGGTTACGCAAATTGAATTTGTGGATCAAAACCCAATCGGAAAATCGTCTCGTTCAAATCCGGTAACGTATGTAAAGGCTTACGACTTAATTCGAAATTTGTATGCCGACCAAGGACTTTCTAAAACGCGTGCCTATAAGCCCGGGCATTTTTCATTCAACGTTGAAGGCGGTAGATGCGAAGTTTGTCAAGGTGAAGGTATTGTAACGGTTGAAATGCAATTTATGGCCGATGTGCATTTAACCTGCGAAGCCTGCAACGGTAAGCGTTTCAAACAAGAAATTTTAGAAGTGAAATACAACGACAAAAGTATTTCAGAAGTATTGGATATGACGATTGAAGAAAGTTTAATTTTCTTCAAAGACAAACAAAAACTGATTGAAAAGCTACAGCCTTTATCTGATGTGGGTTTGGGTTATGTGAAACTTGGACAATCTTCTAGTTCGCTATCGGGTGGTGAAGCGCAACGTGTGAAGTTGGCTTCCTTCCTAGGAAAATCACCAGAAGACAAAACAGATCATATTTTATTTTTGTTTGACGAACCAACTACGGGCTTGCATTTTCACGACATCCGTAAATTGTTAGATTCCATACAAGCATTGATAAACAAAGGCAACTCTGTCATTGTAATTGAGCACAACATGGAAATGATTAAGTGCGCCGATTGGATTATTGATATTGGTCCGGAAGGTGGTAACAACGGTGGCGATGTTATTTTTGAAGGCACACCTGAGCAGATGTTGACGTGTACAAAAGGATATACAGCGAAGTATTTGAAAGAGAAGTTGAAGTAGCGGTTATATTATACCTACGAGGTTTTAAAAGGCTCCTAGGTATAAACTACTTCACTATATGCAACCAGCTATTGACAGGGGGACATGTATTGTATGTAAAACGATAATAATAAACTCCTGCCTCGATATCATTTTCTGGCCAAGTATTTTGATATGCGTTATTTTTATATATAATTCCACCCCACGAATTATATATTTCTAGTGAGCCTGAAAAAGTACAATCTGTATCTACTTCAAATGTATCGTTATATGAGTCATTGTTTGGAGTAATCAAATTGGGTAACGTATAAGATATTTTATTTAAATAAACACTATCTTCAATTTGTCCGCAAGTATTACTTACCAATACAGTATAGAAATTTCCCTCCAGACCTATTTGTTCTTGACCCGTATTTCCGGTGTTCCAAAGGTATTCGACTTGTCCTGGCTGCGCTATTAATTTATAATTATCACCAATGCAAACGTCAGCATCTTTAATAAAATTTTGCTGAGGAAGTTCATCAATTAAAATATCATTACGCGTAATAATATCTGGTATACATGCGAAGTCAATAACAAGCTTAGCAGTATGTATGCCAGCACTTTTAAAGGCGTGAACTATCGTATCCGAATTATAGTATTTTATTGTCGGTACACCAGCTTCTATGATTTCCCAATAATATGTTGTTGCAGGCGGCATGCCTGTTGCTGTAAATATGGTAGGCTTTGTTATGCAACTTCGAGTATAGTGGATTGAAGGTGTTCCGTATTCATATTCTTTAAAATTCGGATCAAACCAACTTTGAACAAAATCGGGCGGTGGCGCAGCCATTTGTGGGTATTGAAGGGGTTTAGTTATATGGGCAGTTAATTGGCTATAGGTTGAATGAGAAGCTGTAGGCTGGTCAACACTATTCATGTCCAAAGTATAAGGGCTGTTCTGTATAAAATACACTTTACCATCTGGTCCATTTTGGACTCCAAAATTAGCCCCGTATCCAAAGTTTATAAACTCCCTTGAAGCATAAATGGCAGCAGTATCTGAAAGATCAAAAAGGTCATACTTAAATACACCACCAGACTGATATAAATAATTATTATCAATCGAAAAACATGATCGAGTATTTTCGCCTCTAAAAAAAATAGGATTACTTGCTACACCGGTGTTATTATTAAAATGAGCTATCATACTACCTCTTTCGGGCAGCATGTAATCGGTACGTATATGAAAAAGTTCGCCATTGGGTGAAAAGGTGATTGCGTTTTTTGCCAATGGTATTTGTACTCCTAAGTCAGCAGAAATCACCGTATCTATTATTCCACAATCGGTTAGTAGTAGCGATACAAAACGATTGATTTCAAAATCATAAGTCATTATCCACGTGTCCTTTGTATTTGCATGTTTTACTGCAGCAAGCGTACTCATTACATGTCCATTACCATAGATGACATTGTTTTTAGAAATAACAGCTCCATTGCCATTATTGACCGCCATGTCTATCAGATTCAAACTCAAAACATAATTAACTGGATTAACATCGCTGCACACAAATGGCACATTCACGTTAGCTGGGTAACGCAAGTCGTCACAAATAACTAAATGATATTGTGACGAATTTGAAGTTAAGGGAATGATTACCGATCCTTGTTGTGCCCAGCGACAAGAATACAAGCCTGTGCCATTTGCCATTATCTGGTGGCTACTGTTCCAAATGGTTTCGTTATCTGTATAAAATTGCAGATTGCCATTTTTGTCGCAGATGGTAGCACTTGACTTGCAATCACCTAAAGCGCCTCGCTGATTGGCACATGGCGGGTTACAATTAAAATCATAACCAACACCTTGAGACATATACCATACATTTGCTCTTTTACTTTGAGCATTGGCATTGAATAAACTCGTGCTAACAAAGCACAATACTGCTAAAATGAAAGGTATTCGACACCGAGGTAATTTGTTTTTCACTCTGCAGTTTTCTTTTGTCTGAACACATACCAACCAACCGTCAATTGAGCTTGCAAGGTATTGATTTTTGTTAAGTCAGACTTACTAATATTTACTAAGCCTCTATTTAAACGAATTTCTAAAATAATCCTGTCATCTATGGTTACGCCGCAAGCCAATAAAATACCTGCATTAAAAGACGTGTATTCTGAACGTGCATTATGTGTAGGGTAATCCAGCGTTTTATTGACGTGATACTGATAATAACCGTAAATGGTATCTTCGGGTAAATTGATTGCGCCATAAGGTGTCGATTTTTGACCAGAGAGTAGATAACCCACAAAGCCACCCGCTGCAATATCAACGGTGGTTTTATTACCCCAAGAATATTTTCCCATTATGGGTAGTTCTAGATAATTCAGTTTTACATCATAGCCATTGCTTACATTATCTAACTCACCAGTTGAATTTGTATACGAAAGTATTTCATAATAGCTGGTGTGCGTGGCATCGTAAATAAGTTCTGACTGAACTGAAAAATGCGGACGGACTTTGTAGTTTCCTATTAAACCACCGCTTAAACCAAACATGTCTGTACTAAAAGAGCTTGTAGACCCAAAAATATTTTGTTCATCACTTGGAACAAAAACAAATTTATTGGCGGTCCAATTTAATTTAACACCCATATTTACTTGTGCATGGGAAGCAGTTATCGCAATACTAAATAGAATAAAAAGGAGTGTTTTTTTCATAAGTGAAATCTGATTACCCCACCATTCCATTTGTATAGACTGGTGGGGGTAAATATACAAAGGCGAATCAATATTTGATTAGTTTGGAAGAATTTATCAAATCGTCATTTACATACAACTGAATAATGTAGGCTCCTGCAACGTATTTACTAATTGACATTTCAATATCGTGAACGCCTTGCTCAAGGGTTGAACTTGAAACGATTTCGGTTATGCCACTTAGAGCTATAATTTTTATTTGCACAAGACTTTCTTTTTCTATAGAAAAGCTCACATGTATTTTATCATGTGAAGGATTGGGATATACTGTTAACGTATTGATCGCGTTAATTGTTGCTGGAAATGGATCATTTAATAAGTCACCATCAGTAAAAGCTGAACCGCCACCAATGCGTAGTACATTTGGAATGCAAGGTGCAATATAAAACGTATTTGAAATTAAACCATTAGTGCCAATATAATATGCGTGGCCATTGCCATAAATCATAGAAGATTGAATAGGGCTGCCTTGCATGTAGTTTTTGATAGGCGTTATTGTCCACTGATTATTTAGATAATAAATTTGCTTGCCCGGTACATCATAGGCTTTTGAATAAATTGTACCTGTTTGTTTATTGATAGCAAATGGACCCGCTAATTGGCTTGAAACATCTTGAGAAGCTGTGTATGAAGAGCTTGTTGCACTTTTCTGCAGAATACGCATTGTATTCATAGTACTCACATAATATATATTATTATTGTATATGTGTATTGCAGAATTATAAGCTACTGCTTTTAAATTTGCTGCAATGTTTATCGGTAGCACATTGCCTGTAATTGCATCAAATGCAACAATGTTATTATTTTGGTCTGCATAGCTCAAAATACCATCTTCAACCGCAAACATATCTTGTGAATAGTTGATTGTAGCATTTCCAACAAGTAATGCAGGAGCAGCATTTATTATAGACTTGGAAAATATTTTATTACTTGTAGCATCAATATAATAGACGTTGTTACCACTAATTTTAATTCGAGCACTAACGTTAGGTGCGAATGCTATTGAATTGTTATTTGTCCACGTCGATCCATTATCTATGGATTCAGCATAATATAAACTGCCCAAATTTACATAAAACAATTTCTGAGAAATTAGATCTTCATAAAATGAGACTGAACCCGTACAAATGATTGGAGTGTTGTTGATTTTGTATTTTAGTTCTGCGTAACGCCAAATATTAGATCCTACATTATCATCAAAATATGCCCGTTGAATGACGTTATTTGTAGCAGTAAAATAAAGGTGATTGCTTCTTTCATTTAAAGCGGTATTTGACGTACTACTTGCTTTAGGATCTGCAAAGCTATTTAATATACCCATTTGCAAACCAGGCACCGTTGTTAAGTTTCTAGTGGCCGTAGCAATGCAGGCAAAATTATTAATAGCAGTTACTTTAATAGGTTGAATTGGGTTTTGATATACATTACCAATAGTTATTTTCAACTCTCTGCAACCATCATCATACTTTGTGCTCTGAGGAATACATTCTGTTGTAGGTGATTGATAGGCTTCCCAACCGAAACTATATTCAGAATTAGGCATAACAACATTGTTTTTTAGCACTACTGGCTTTACTATAATTTCAGATCCTTCACAACCTGAAAGTACAGGCGGAAGATTTACAGAAAACGGTTCTGAGCCTTCAATGTATCGACACATACTATTTATTTGCCCCGGCTGTTTTATTGTTAAGCACACATTGCCACCCTTTGCATAATTTGCCCCGCCTGAATTTGTGCTTATTGTAATAGAATTAACATAAGGCCCTTCTAAAGCTGTATACGCAATCCAACCAGCAGGTATTTCCCATTTGTACGTCTCTCCGTTATTAATTTGTGGCACGCTAAATGTTCGAGTTTGGTCACTATAACTACAAGATGCTTTATCATATCCACTTTCATTCGTAATGGTGTCAACAACAGGTTTTGGTGGGTTTGCTGAAGTGAGGACTAAAGTGACTATGTTACTCGTGCTTTTTAGATGGAATTTTACACCACAAGGAAATTTTGGCAATAAAGGCGGTAATCCGCAATTCCAATCATCATAGAATTCATAGTATTCTCGTTTGATATAAATGTATTGTACGGCACCGTTATTTATATTGAAAATAATAGGAGCTGGTATGGTAAAATCGTCAGGTTTTGCAGCAGAACCATATATTCTTTCGATACCAAGAGGCCAACTATATGGCCAAGTAATTCCATCATAGGACATTAAATATTGATAGCCTTGCTCTCTACTCGCTATGCTTGGCCAAGGTAGATACGATCCAATTATTTTACTTGGGTATATTGAATCACCATTTTTTAAATTATAGAACCCTTGGTCATTACAAATAGCATCTTCTGTTGAGGACGGACGAGTGCAAGGTTTTCTAGCAATGGAAACTGTATTGCTGATATGATATGAAACTTCTTTTCCTGCTCGATAAGAAATTGCAACTCTTCGGTAATAGGTATCACGGACTTGTCTTGGTGGGAAATAAGAAGCATTGCTAGCCCCAGGAATTGTCCGAAAACTAGAAGATGTTATACCTTTTTCCCAAACATACTTTATTTGCAAATTTGTTGCAGTTGCAGTTACTCCGGTATTTGGATCCTTATCTAAAGGCTTTGTAGGTGTATAAGGAAGGATATTTAGGGGCTCCGAACAACAAATGACATTATTGTAGATTTTATCCGGATCATTAATTATTTGACATGACCATTTGTTACTTGTTGCAAGTAAGGTTTGAATAGTAGGACTTTGTATAAAAGTAATACGGACTTCATAATCAAAATTTCTACCTACAATATTTAAAGGTAAAAGTGCAGGGGAAATTATTGAAATTGTGGCATCATCATCATTTGTTGTGATAATGTGTGACTGAGTAATAATTTTTACACCATACCCATTATGGACATTACACCCAACTTTTGAATTGGATGATGGACCAACAACACTTAGACCTTGCATTTTAATATGCAAAGTCAGGTAGCTGATTGGGAAAATATTAGTGGTTATTCCTGCATTATTATTCAAGACCGAATCCTTTGTTATTCCAGAATAAGTCGTTGTTACATTAGCAACAACTTTTGTCAATTGAACATTTACAGCATTTGCAGTACCCATTAACCCAATTAAAAGGGAAACAAATAGAATTTTTTTCATGAAAGACGTGTTAAAATATGTATAAAATTGACTAGTATTTCATTGATACCGTACATGGTTAAAAATTAAACTTGTTAAACTTGCACCTCCCAATCAAAGCGTGAAATTAATGATCAGTACAGTTGATTATATCATATATTTTGAATAAATTATTCTTTATTAGGATAATTTATTCAAAATGGAAATCGGGATTAAAATTAAAAAGGTTAGAGAATTACGTAACCTTACACAGGAGTACATGGCTCAACAATTAAATGTTAGCCAATCGACTTATAGTAGGCTCGAAAAAGAAGACGGCGATTTAACAGTTTCACAACTAAACAGAATTGCTGAATTACTTGAAATAAAGGTTGACGATTTAATTAATTTCAACGAAA
This sequence comes from Cytophaga sp., assembly GCA_043729555.1. Taxonomy (GTDB): domain Bacteria; phylum Bacteroidota; class Bacteroidia; order Cytophagales; family Cytophagaceae; genus Cytophaga. The sequence goes on along the minus strand of JAYTLG010000140.1, from coordinate 4,448 downwards.
AAATAGTTTTTAATAATTACGCAACAGCTAATCAAGGCTACATTATTAATCAAAACCTTTCAAATAAGGAGCGCGAGCTTTATGAAAAAACTATTAAACTATTGGAAGGGAAGATTGAATTTTTAGAAAAAATAATTCCATAGTTAGCTTGGTTTATCTTAAAATATATTGAAAACAATTACAACTTAAGAAAGTTAAAGTCGTACACTCCAATTTGATTAAATATACCTTAGTGTTTTCTGTCTAGTTCTTGAACCCCAACGTTTTCTCTATCAAACTATTTTCACGTTGTTATAATGTGTACATACGCATTTTAAATCTCTAAAACTCTGTTACAATTTATTCAAGATCATAAAGGCAATACGACAGGAGTGTTTATTCCAATTGAAGAGTGGCAAATTTTAAAATTGAAATACACAGAATTACAGAATGAAGAGGTAACAACAGAATTGCCCGATTGAAAAAAACCCTGTTAGAGGAACGACTTGAAGATTACACAAAAAATAAAGGTCAAGTTGAAAATTTTTACCAGCTGTTAAAAGATATCGCAAAAAATATATGACCTACACGTTTGTATACTGCCCGCTGTTAAACGTGATGTTTTAGACGCAGTAGGTTATTACAATAAAATATCTCCGGACCTAGTGCAACTTTTTTTAAAACGTGTGTCCGAAGCAAAAGATTTGATTGCATTAAGCCTTGATGGTTTTCAAATCAGATATACAACGTGTTCGAATTAAAATGCTAGAGCAATTTTCGTATCAAATGCACTACTTGATTGATATAGAAAGACAGCAAATAGTAATCTTAGCTATTACGCATATCGAAGACCAAAGGAATACTAACACGCACTACACACTAGAACTACACGATCAACACGCACTATGATTTTTCAAAAAACAATAACTTATTTCATTGCTGCAGTTTGGTTAGTAAACGGACTTATATGCAAGGTGCTGGGTTTTGTTCCTAGGCACGAAGCAATTGTTGCACGAATATTAGGAAACGATTACGCATCGCTGCTAACGCTATTAATTGGCACATCAGAAATTTTGATGGCATGTTGGATTGTTAGTCGGATTCAAAAAAGGCTGAATGCCGTTGTTCAAATCGCTATTATTATATCAATGAACACGCTTGAGTTTATGTTGGCGCCAGATTTATTGCTATGGGGTAAGCTAAATTTTTTATTTGCATTGCTATTTTCTTTTGTAATTTATTATAATGAATTTAGGCCAACCACTTCGAAATAATTATGTTTTCCTTTTTAAAGAAACACCCGTTTGCAGTTGAGGCGCACTTTGATAGTTCGCTGGTATTGACGTTTGCCGTTCCGAAGGAAGAGTTGCAAGCGCTGATTCCAGAATGTTTAGAGCTTGATGTATTCAACGACAGATGGGCTTTTGTTGCAGTCGCAATGGTGCAAACAAAAGATTTGCGCCCCAAAGGCTTTCCAAAATTTATGGGCAATGATTTCTTTTTAATCGGCTATCGCATATTTGTTCGTTATAGAAACAAAGCGGGCAAAAATTTGCGCGGCTTGTATATTTTAAAATCAGAAACCGATAAAAAGAAAATGGAATTTATGGGAAATATTTTTACCCAGTACAATTATACCACAACAGACATTATTCAAACTGAAACAAGCACCACAAAAAATATCCATTCCATTAAATCCAAATTCAATCTATCCATTGAAAAAACGGATGGTGAAATCCCCTTGCCCGCAGAATCTCCCTTTGCAGATTGGAAAGAAGCTCGACGCTTTGCAGGTCCATTGCCATTTACGTTTACATACAATGCTGGTACAAAAGAAGTTTTAATCATTGAAGGCGTACGACAAAACTGGACACCAAATCCTGTTCAGGTAAATAGTTTTTCGTTTCATTTTTTGAGTTCGTTAAACTTGAAAAACTATGTATTGGCAAATGCATTTATCATTAACAACATTCCGTATTATTGGAAAAAAGGAAAATCGGAAACATGGGTAAAATAAGAAAGCCGTTCCAAGGAGTGTTAAACATTATTCGTTTCAATTGGCATTTTTATGTAATTGCTGCATGTGTATTGATAGCGGCGCTGTTGTTTGTGTGTACGATTGATACTGCTGCCAATAGTTATATCGTTGTTTTTATAACGCTTCTCGTACTGTCAACGCTGCTATCTTTATTGGCATCGCTTTATATTTATGATTTTTCAGACTTGTATGAATTAAAATGGATTCGCAAAAATGAAAAGGACGCTTTCATTGTAAATATCAATGCAGGTTTTGACGAAACAAGTGCCTTGTTAAACGTTTTGTTTGCGAACGCAGAACTAAAAGTGCTTGATTTTTATAATCCTGAAAAGCACACGGAAGTTTCGATTAAACGCGCTCGAAAGGCATATCCACCTTATATAGGCACCGAAACGATTGAAGCTATAGATTTAAAACTTCCAAGTAATTCGGCTGATAAAATAATTGTCACATTAGCTGCACATGAGATTAGAAATGTAGAAGAGCGAATCCTTTTCTTTAAAGAATTACAAAGAATCATTAAACCTGAAGGTGAAATATATGTAACCGAACATTTAAGAGACCTGCCTAATTTTTTAGTTTATACAATTGGCTTCCTTCATTTCTATTCAAAACAAAATTGGCTTAACCTATTTCAGCATTCAAATCTGATTGTTCAAGAGGAAGTAAAAAACACACCATTTATTTCAACCTTTATATTGATTAAAAAATGATCCTACATCTTCAAATCATAGGTGCACTTTTAATTGTCTTAGCCATCATCCACGGCGTGTTTCCGAAAAAATTTGATTGGAATAAAGAACTGAACACATTGAGTTTAATAAACAGACAAATAATGATTGTCCATACATTTTTTATAGCACTAACCGTAATGCTCATGGGGATTTTGTGTCTAACATCCGCACAAGAGTTAGTCGAAACCAACTTAGGTAAAAAAATAGCGCTGGGGCTTGGCATCTTTTGGTCGCTCCGCTTATTGGTTCAATTCTTCGGCTACTCTGCTATTTTATGGAAAGGCAAACTATTTGAAACCACTATCCACATTGTGGCTACAGTACTGTGGGTATATTTGAGTGTTGTATTTCTGTTGGTTTATCTGGGATGATTGCAACGGTGACAGTCTAAGTTTGCACTTTCGTCGTTTAAACAAAATCAGCTCGTTGAAACTCATTTCAACGAGCTTGTTTGTGTTTGTATTCATTAAGAATTTTTAACGTACTATTTGCAAGTAGTTATGTATTTCTTGTTGTTTTCCTTCTAGTTCTTTAAAATAATAATAGTACATGCCAGCTGCAAGTGCTCTGCCATGTGCATCATTGCCCGACCAATCGTTTTGGTAGTTGTTTGTTGCATAAACAACATTACCAACTTCGTCTGAAATACTTAATGTGTTTTCAAAATTAACATCGGTATTGGCAATGATTAAATAATCATTTGAATTGTCGCCATTTGGTGTAATGATCTGATTTCCTTTTATGTCTGGGATAACAATTGCATCGGCAATATGAATTATTAAATACGCAACATCTGATGTATTTCCATTTTCATCGGTAACGGTATAGCCTATTTTAGCATTGTTTGCAATCGACATTGATGGCGCAACAGACAACGCTCCTGTGATGGTATCTAGAACAAAAATTCCAATGGTAGGCGAGAAGAATAAATTTTGAAATCCTACATTTCTAGAATCGATATCCGTTAATTTTATTTTTATATAATCCGTCACACCATAGTCGTTGGTCAATAAATTGATGGTGTCGGCTGTGATTTTGTTATCGGGATTTCGAATTAAATGAATGGTGTCCGACACAGCTACGGGCTTCTGCAGGTTGTCGTACACTCTAAATGAAAAGACGGTATCTAAGCCTGAATATTTGGCCGTCTCGCTGATGTTGATTGCTACATTAAATGCACCTAGAGCTGTTGGTGTAATTAATCCCGCTCGGCTCACTTGGGCTACAGAAACATCCGTAGATTCTGCATAATAAATAGTACCGTTCGAATTTGTTGCAAGTGTGATGGGCATTGTGTGGCCCAAAACAATTCCCGGCAAGGTGATAGAAGGCACTGTTGGTACCGCTTTCAATACATACAATAAAACGGAATCTTTGGCCGCCTTAAAATCAGGATTTGCAGGTTGGGAAGCTTTCACCCAAATAGGTGTCGCAAGACTGGCGCAGTTTAATGTTATGGTGCCATTCGCATCAATCGTTGCACATGTACCTATGATTGAATATGTGATTGTTGCAGGGCTGTTTCTTGTTATCGGTATGTTAAATGCGGGATCAAATAAATGTTTGGTCGTGGAACGATCCGTAAAGCGCAATACAGGTGTTGCTAAATCCTCAATCGTTAACAGGAGCGTTGTATCAGCTACACAAGCACCATCCGTAGAGCGTATTCGGATATTGAAATCCCCATAAGTCTGTGG
>JAYTLG010000139.1:0-3580 GCA_043729555.1 Cytophaga sp. | reverse complement strand
ATTGTTGATAAAAAGAGATTTATTTGCATTCAAAGGCATCGGTTTTGAAATCAAACAAGAATACAAGCAGTTGTTCAAATCAGGCGGACTCTTTTTTGTGCTGCAAATAGGTGTCATGGTGGGCTGGGGGGCAGACAGCTTGATTATTTCCAGTACATTGGGCGCAGCATCAGTTGCCGTTTATAGTATTACCCAACGGCTATTTCAGTTCAGCAGTATGTCGATTGGCATGCTTCAGGCGCCCTTGTGGGGTGCCTATGCTGATGCAAATGCAAGGAAGGACAAAGCCTTTATCCGCAATACGTTATTTCGAAGTATCAAAGTGACAGCGTTCTTGTCTTTGCTTGGTGTTTCAATTCTGTTGATATTTAATAAGCAAATATTACAACTTTGGCTAGCCAATGAAATAGTCATACCATTGGCATTTTTATGTGCTTTTGGAATCTGGAGTGTTTTGGAGTCAATGGGTGGAGCACTGGGTACTTTTTTAAATGGTATGCATATCGTTAAGCCGCAAATGATGTCTGTTTTGTTGTTCATAGCAATATCACTTCCTCTTAAATTTTTGATGATAAAAGAGTATGATCTTCTTGCTATACCAATAGCTACAATGGTCGCATATTTAACATCCAAAATATTCACATATGGCATTGTTTATTTAAAAGATATAAAAAAACATATATATTAATATGGAAAATAAAAATATTATATGCAGATGTTGTCATGCTAATGTTGAACCAATATTTAATGCTAAATTATTAAATAACAAAGTTCAATATTTTGAATGTAAAAATTGTGACTATGTACAAACAGAAACGCCAACTTGGTTGGATGAGGCCTATGCAAACCCTATAAACACCAGTGATACTGGAATAATGGAACGAAACATTGGGAACTCCAGATTAGTTAGTGGTGTTGTTAAACTCTTGAAAATGAAGGGTAAAACTGTTGTAGATTTTGCGGGTGGATATGGTATCTTAGTGCGTTTACTACGTGATAAAGGCATCAATGCTTTGTGGTCTGATGGTTATTGTAAAAATTTGCTAGCATCTGGGTTTGAGTATCAAGATCAAGCAGCAGAGCTAGTAACTGCTTTTGAAGTATTTGAGCATTTCGTTGATCCGCAAGCTGAATTGACAAAACTATTTAAAATAGCACCCAATTTATTATTATCAACATTGCTTATTCCATCGCCAAGTCCAAACGGTGAAAACTGGCTTTATTATGGATTTGAACACGGACAGCATATTGGGTTTTTTCGAATTGCTTCTTTACAATATTTGGCAAACGAGAATAATAAATATTTATATTCTGACGGTAAAACCTACCACCTCTTTACATCCAAACCTATTAGTAAATTAGCATGGAAAATGGCTGTGTTTAAAGTGAAAATTGTTTCATATATAAGCAGTAAACTAATTGATTCTTTAACAATGCAAGATCAACAAACTGCTATAAGTCAGCGTCTTGGTAATATGAATTAAGACAAAGGTTGATTGATTGTGAATGAAGTTGTTAATATTACTTATGACTATCAAGTGTTTGCATTGCAAGCTTATGGAGGCGTTTCACGTTATTTCTATGAGCTTTGCTCTCGTTTAGAACTGCAGACTGGTGGTGCGATGCAGTCAAATATATTGGCACCATTGCATATAAACAATTACATTAAAAATTTACCAGGCCGACAACTTAAAACGATGGCGCAAGTTAAAGCGTTTCGTGGTTCTTGGTTGGCATTGCAACCATTTAATCAAGCAGCCTCAATTTTAAAAAATCGATTTAAAGCACCTAATTTGCTGCATGAAACTTATTATGCAAAGCAAACAACAGCACCTAAAAATTGCCCAATTGTATTAACCGTCTATGACATGGTGCATGAACTTTTTGCACACACACTGAAGGCAAGCGATTCAACGACCAAACGAAAACGTATTGCAGTTGATCGTGCAGATCATATTATTTGTATTTCAGAATCTACAAAACAAGATTTAATGAGATTGTTTGGAACAGATGAGAAAAAAATTTCTGTAATCCATTTAGGTTTTAGCATCAATGGTGGTGCAATAGCTAATGAAATTAAATTAACCGCACTTCACCGCAAACCATTTATATTGCATGTTGGCAGCAGAGCCGGGTACAAAAATTTCGCAGCCTTGCTTCAGGCTTATGCCGCTTCTGCTCAATTACGCAAAGATTTTAATCTTATTTCTTTTGGTTCAACTTCGTTTAATGCTGATGAAATGATGATGCTTCAAAAGCTAGGCATTCAAGATAATGTGCATTTTGCGAGTGGCAATGATCAACAGTTAGCTCAATACTACCAAACCGCCACCATATTTGTTTATCCTTCTTTATATGAGGGGTTTGGTATTCCTCCTCTTGAGGCCATGCATTTCGGCTGCCCGGTTGCTTGTAGCAATACGAGTTCCATGCCGGAAGTTGTTGGAAATGCTGCAAAATTATTTGACCCAAAAAGCGTGGAGTCTATGCGTGAAGGGATGGAGCAGTTGCTAACACTGACAGATGTACGTGAAAAACAAATTAAGCTTGGACATGAAAGACTTAAAATGTTCTCTTGGGATAAGTGTACCCTTGAAACTGCGCATGTGTATAAAAAATTGCTATAATTTTCATAGCTCAATAAGCATATAATACGCCGGCTACACATCTAAAAGCACTGTATTTACAGATAAATTAACTAAAAATGTCCAATTTCTTCAGTTCGATTCAAAGCAAAATATATTTTCTGCACCCATTTTCTTGGTATTTGTACCTTGTAAAAAAAGGCGTCCCTTCTTTGTATTGGCCCTTGCGGGCGAAATGGTTAAAAGATTTACAAATTGATACTGTGTTGGATATTGGCGCAAATATTGGTAGAACAGCGTCTACGTTTAGGTATCTATTTCCAAGTGCGACCATACATTGTTTTGAGCCTATTCCAGCTTGCTACGCTGAGCTGCTTAAGACGGTAACTGGTGATGCTAACTGCCTTAATTACAACATTGCATTAGGCGCGAGTGAGTCTACTTCTGAGATCAATGTGAACTCACATTTGCCTTCGTCTTCTCTATTGGCATTAGGTGAATCTCATCAAAGCGCTTTTCCATTTGCGCAAGAATCCAGCAAAATAAATATTCAAATCAAAGTACTGGATCATTTCAAGCCTGCAAAAGAGTTTGGAAAGTCAATGTTTATCAAAATTGATGTGCAGGGTTTTGAGCTAGAAGTTATCAAAGGCGGCGAAGAGACCTTTAAATCTGCAAAAGCCGTATTGGTGGAGATGTCTTACGATGAGCTTTATGCAAAGCAGCCTTTGTTTGAAGATATTTATCTGGCATTAACCAAGCTGGGATTTAAATATTATGGCTCAATCGGTAATGCAACCAATCCTAAAAATGGTTTAAATATTCAAGCAGATTGTATATTTGTCAATCAGTATAAATTGATTTAATAATGCAACTAAGCATGCAAGCAGTATTATCCATTGTCACTGTTGTTAGAAATGACAGACAGGGGTTGTCAACGACCTTAGCCTCAGTCGCCAGCCAATCGGCGCGAAACGATATACAAATGATCGTTA
>JAYTLG010000138.1:0-4475 GCA_043729555.1 Cytophaga sp. | reverse complement strand
CGAGTGCATCAATGCCATTGTCGAACTTAGCGACCAAACTTAACGATGAATCTTGACTAATGTAATGCTCAAGAATTTCTATCGCGAGAGGCTCGTCGTCGATGACAATACACTTGATCGTATTCGAGAGGGTATTCAATCTTTTTTTAGTTTAAGAATTGCAAACATACAGATGAGATAGTTGTACAAAAATACAATTTCTTACAAACGAAGCTATCTCTTATATGCTAAATTACAAAAAAATACTACTATAGCCTTAAACTAAAAATTGCTAGTTAATCACCTTCCCGTCGCCCATTTCAATGATGCGATCGGTACGCTTGGCAAAATCAGGATCATGTGTTACAACCAACATCGCTTGTCCTCGCTCTTGTGCTACTTCTCTAAAAATGCCAAATACAATGTCACTGTTTTTTTTATCTAAATTGCCCGTCGGCTCGTCGCCCATTATAATCAAGGGCTTATTAACAAGTGCACGCGCAATAGCAACCCTTTGTTTTTCTCCACCGGAAAGTTGACCCGCTTTTTTCAAGGCTTGATGTTCCACTCCCAAGTCTTTTAAAAGCTTCATCGAATACGATTCAATTTCATCTTTGGGATACTTGTTTAATTTTAATGCAGGTAACATTACATTTTCTAATACACTGAATTCCGGAAGCAAATAATGAAACTGAAATACAAAGCCTATTTTTTCATTACGCACATGAGCCAACTCGTCGTGTGTTTTTTTTGTCATCTGCTCTCCATCGATGTATACTTCACCTTCATAGTCGGTGTCCATAGTCGATAAAATATACAACAAGGTTGATTTCCCACAACCTGACTTTCCTATAATAGAAACAAACTCTCCTTGATTCACATTAATAGATACATTATTCAAGACCTGCATTTTTACAGGGTCATAAAAAAACTTGTTGATGTTGCTCGTACTTAATACAGATTTAGCTTCCATTATTTACCGCGTATAATTTCCACAGGATCAACTTTACTTGCTTTCAAGGCGGGGAAAAATCCAGCAATGAATGTGGTGACAATAGAAAACACAATGCCGATGTAATAGTAATTGGGATTGAAATTTACGGGATATGTTTTAATGGTTGGCAACGATGGCGTGTTAAATGGAATGTTAGAGATAATAGTCGACAAGGTAAAGCCTCCAATAAGCCCCGCCAAACCTCCTGTAAGTCCAATAATAACAGAGATCATAATAAATATTTTCATGACATCTTTTCCTGAGTAACCTGTCGCTTTAAGAATAGCAATGGAATCCATTTTTTCATAAATCATCATGTTTAAGATGTTGTATATCCCGAAGCCCGCCACAATAAGGAGGGTAATGCCAACGGTATAGGAAATAATGGTACGAATCGTGCTTCCTGTTTCAAATTGAGAATTGGCCGTTTGAATGTCAATCGCATCGGTGTCGTAGATTAATGCATATTGCTTGGCCAACTCAGGTGCATCGTTCAAATCCTTCAACTTAATTTGAATGTCCGTGACATAATTCCTAGAAACGCCCAATAATTTTTGCGTCGTTTCTATCGAAGCATAACTTTGTACGTTGTCAATATCAGCAATACCTACCTGAAATAAGCCTACTACTTTTAAGGAATAGCGAGCACCTTGGGTTGTGGTTACTTGAATAACATCGCCTACGTCAACCAACATTTTTTCTGCGGCGCCTTTTCCCAAAACAATACTATTGGAAATAGTATTCATGTCTTCCAAATTTCCTTTAATCAAGTAATCGGAAAAATAAAATAATTTATTTTCTGCCAATACATCAATGCCGTTAATAACTCCCGTTATATCAATGGATCCTACATTGTAAAATACTTGCGTAATTAATTTTGGCGCTAGGCCTAAAACCTTTGGGTCTTTTTTTAAATTTTGAATAATAGCACTGCTGTTGCGAATTTGAGGCGGTCGATCCACAGGCTTTACAGAAGAAATCATGTTCAACGTTTTCTCTTCCCTATCCAATAAATCTAATGGTTGATCTATTGATGGCTTAATCTCATTATAAAGTCTTACATGAGATGTCCTGTTTAAAAGTAAACCGTCGAGTAGTTTATTCAACCCTGTCATAAAGCTCAACATTGTAATGAACATCATGATTCCAAAAGTCACCCCTACAGCAGCGATGATCGATTGTTTCAATCGAGCCAAGAGCATGGTTTTAGAAATTTGAGCAAGTAATAAAATATTCATTAGGGCTTCACGATTTCAGTGGTGGTATCCATGCCAGAAAGTATTTCTATGTACTCATAATTCATTAATCCCGTTGTTACATTTTTTTGTTCACCCTTTACTGTTTTTACAATGGAGTCATTAAGAACATATTTCCGAGGCAATACCATGGCTTTATCTTTTTTCGTTAATACAATGTTAGCTTCCACTGTAAGGTTTGGAAATAAAACAGAAGGGGCTTTTGTAAAGGAAGCATCGACTCTAAAGGTACGTGTCTTCTCGTTCATAATCGGATAAATTTTCACAACCTTCGCTTCAAAAACCTGATTTTTATAACTGTCCATGGTTATAAATAGAGCTTGACCTTTTGCAATTTTTACAATATCAAATTCATCGACTTGCAATTCAATAAAGAAACTGCTATTCTTCCCTACAATAGCAATAGGTGTTTGACTGCTTACAAATTCTCCTCGCTCTTTTAAAATACTATACACAACGCCATCGACTTCACTTTTAACTGCGAAATTTCCTTCGCGCTGTTTACTTATTTTTAAATTATTTTGAGCTTGCTTGTATTCAGTGTCTGATTGAAGCTTAATATTTTCAAGCTTAGCGACAACAGATAAGTAATTGCTTTTAGAGTTTTTGTAAGCCAATTCTTTTTGTTCAAATTCGACCTTCGTTCCAATGTTTTGACTCCATAAGTTTTTCTGACGCAGGTAAAGCGTAGAGTCTAAAGCCAGCTTATCTTTCGCTTGCGTAACCAGCATTTGTATTTCTTTAATTCTATTCGATTGACTCGATGAATTTTGTCGACTTAATTCCAATGCAAGTTTTGCGTTTTCACTGTTGAGCCGAGAAGTTCTGTTGTCTATTTGAAAAAGAATATCCCCCTTAGAAACGGTGTCGCCTTCCGTAATAAAAATCTTTTCGAGAATTCCATTGTCAGAACTATACGCTTCGTATTGTTCTCCCGATTTTATAATACCCGATGCGTATGCGGAAATCGTAATGGGCTTATACGTTGCTTTCACAAACTCTTTCGGCTTACTACAACTGCTGATAAGTAAAATAAACAAAAGACACTGGATGGATTTTTTCATGGATTCAGCTCTAGTGGCGACTAGAATTTAAAAGATTGAAGAACTACATATTCGAAAAATAATACTTACTCCCTGAACATGCATTCTCGTATACCAACCAAGGTAATGAAATAGAACGGACTGTCAAGGTTCTTTTTTATGACATTGGATAGTTTTTTTTATCTCCGCAAGTGTATTTTGAAACAAAACATGCCCTTATATTGTTAGCCATTTGTACCTTGTACAAAAGCGAACATTATACCCTATGATTGGCTACCGTTTTACAGAATACATCCCTCCTAAAAGCAAGGAGGAGAATGCATTCGATCAGTTATTAAAGATATTTTTGGAACTCGTCGCCATGACTGGCGGAGTAGTCTCTGAATCTCTCAGTTGGCTAACCGACCTCGACAAGCAATACAAGCTTACCGACAAGGATTATGGCATTGGCAATTTCATTGAAGACCTCAAAAGCAAAGGTTTTATTGCTGAAGACGGAGACAAAGGAGAAATTAAAATCACCGCTAAAAGCGAACAAAAAATAAGAACTGGTGCACTGGAAGACATTTTTGGCAAACTCAAAAAATCAGGCAAAGGTCAACACAACACCAACCTCACAGGCTTAGGCGAAGAACAAGGAACAGATCGCAGGGCTTTTGAATTTGGCGACGCCATCGATCAAATTTCCATTACCGACTCTCTTCGTAATGCTCAAATCAATAATGGCATTGGGGATTTCACCTTGCGTGAAAATGATTTAGAAATTATTGAAAGCGAATACAAAACACAAACATCTACCGTGCTCATGATTGACATCAGTCACTCTATGATTTTATACGGCGAAGACCGCATTACGCCCGCTAAAAAAGTGGCGATGGCTTTAGCAGAATTAATTACAAGAAATTACAAAAAAGACACCCTCGACATCATTGTATTTGGAAACGATGCTTGGCAAATTGCCATTAAAGACCTCCCCTACTTACAAGTCGGACCTTATCACACAAACACCATTGCAGGTTTAGAATTAGCCATGGATTTACTTCGCCGTCGAAAAAATAAAAACAAACAAATTTTTATGATTACCGACGGCAAACCAACGTGCATGAAAGAAGGTATTAATTATTATAAAAACAGTTTTGGGCTCGATCCAAAAATCATCAACAAGACCTTGACTTTAGGAGCGCAATGTCGACGTTTAAAAAT
>JAYTLG010000137.1:0-9969 GCA_043729555.1 Cytophaga sp. | reverse complement strand
CCCGTATAAAAATTTGTTATCGAATTTGATGCCACATATTGTGTGCTTCCCGTATATGCTATGTTTATTTTCTCAAACCATTTATCCCCATTGCCAGTCTTTTGTTTGAACGGATAAATACGGTTCATCGAAAAATTAATATCTGGCAAAGTAACAGTCATCGTGCTGTCGAGGGTATTTTGATTTTGTCTGACAGCAACGGTTAAATTAAATGGAGAGTTTTTAAAGGCCTTTGTCCACTGTACGTTGGATGCAAAGTTGGTGCTTTGATAAGCCACGGGGTTGTAACTATTGGTTCTGTAAAAGGAACTTGAACTGATGTTTACATCTGCAGATAAACGCGTAGATTTGGTGCTTGTTGTCGAGTGATTCCATCTGAAACTAAAAAGTTCTGGCGCCTTCGTAGTGTCAAAGCCATCTTTCACCTTACTATAACTCAACATGGTTTTTCCCGTGTAATTGTAGCGTTTTATGTAATTTACATCTCCAGATATCCGATAACTTTGATTCGCATAAATATCACCCACAACTTTTGCCCCTACATAATCGTTTACAGCCCAGTAATAACCGCCATTCGATAAGAAAAACCCTCTACTTCTAGACTCACCTACGGTAGGCATGATGATGCCCGATTTGGATCTTTTTGTAGCTGGGAAAAAACCTAAAGGCAAACCCAAGGGAGTAGGGATACCCATGATCTCCATGTGAAATGGACCCGTTACGACTTTGTCGCCCGGTATCACTTTTAATTTTGTTGCATTGATTGAAAAGTGGGGATGTGGTAAATTACAAGTTGTATATAAGGCATGTTTGACATATACCGCCTCGGGCGTCCGTTTTACGGGGCCTCCGTGTATGTAGCCTTCGCCTTGTTTTGTAACAATACCTTTGATAAGTCCCTTACCACTTTTCATGTTGTAACGAATCGAATCGGCTACATACATTTCTGGTCCTTCTCTAAATACCGGCCGGCCTATAATTTTTCCCGAAAGGGAATCCGTTTTACCATAAGCTTCGACTTCATTTTTAGCCCAATTGATGATGAGGTATTCGGCTTCAAGTGTTCGGCTGCCATAGGTTACTTTTGAATTGCCATATAGATACACTTTTTGTTTCGCCATCTCCATGCGAATGGAGTCGCTACAACTATATTGAATCCGCGTTTCAATATCACTATTGGGAATTTGTAAGGAGTCGACTGTTTTTAGGGAATCTAAGGATTCTGAATGTTGGGTACGTTGGCTACTCGTATCCTTGAGTGGATTAGAAATCGATTCTTTAAAACTGTGTTTTAGAGAATCGGATATAGGGGATTGTGCATTGATTAATTCTGCATTCAAAAGGCAGAAAATCAATGAAATTATACGGAATATAGTCCCTTTATATTTCAGAATTAAATTAAAATGCACAACTTTGGGTAAAGTTATTGTATTAACTTCATAAATAAGTACAAGGTGAAAAAAAATGTTTCCATACTTTTTTTTAGTGTATTGCTCACTTTATCGTCGTTTTCGCCTTTAGATGTGCACTCATACAAAGTTCGTACCATAGTTATTGATGCTGGACATGGAGGTAAAGACCCTGGCTGTCATGGTACAACAGGTGTTGAAGCCAAAGTTACCCTTGCTGTAGCACTTGAATTGGGTCGAATCATAAAGGAAAACATGCCCACAACCTTGGTTTATTATACAAGAATGCAGGATAATTTTATCGAGTTGCACGATCGGGCAAGCATTGCGAACCGCAACAATGCCGATTTATTTATTTCCATCCATTGCAATTCTGGTCCATCTTCAGCCTATGGAACAGAGACTTATGTAATGGGTTTGCATGCATCAGAAGACAATTTAAGTGTTGCCAAACGAGAAAATGAAGTCGTTTTAAACGAAACAAATTACCAGAAAAATTACGATGGCTTTGACCCCAAATCGCCCCAAGCACATATACTTTTTTCGCTCTATCAAAATGCGTATATTGAAAACAGTATTTTGATGGCTTCGAAAATAGAACACCAATTTTCTGCCCGTGTAGGTCGGTCAAGTAGAGGAGTGAAACAAGCAGGTTTTTTGGTACTTTGGAAAACAACCATGCCAAGTGTACTTGTTGAACTGGGTTATTTGACAAATGCTGCAGAAGAGAAGTATTTAACCAATAAAACCAATCAGGTTTTATTGGCATCAGGCATTTATCGAGCAATAAAAGAATATAAAGGCGACCTCGAAAATTAGACTATACGTTATTGTTTAAAATATTAAAATTTACAGAGTGAAAATTTCAAAAGAATTTAAAGTAGGTATGATGACACTTGTTGCAGGTGCAACCTTGTATCTCGGTTTTAATTTTTTAAAAGGCTCAGATGTCTTTTCAAATTCAAATACGTATTACATTAAATACGCGAACATAAATGGCTTAACTACTTCAAATCCGGTTGTTATTAATGGATTTCAGGTAGGTAAAGTAAAGGCATTGGTGTTGAATCAAAACGACAACAACAGTATTCTTGTGTCGATTGATGTGCGCAAAGATATTTTAGTCGGTGATGGCACGTATGCCGAAATCTCTAAAGATTTATTGGGAGGCGTGACTATTGTCTTGAAAATGGGCAAAAATACAAGGCAGTATGTAAATAACGACACACTCAAAGGTGGTTTTCAATTAAGTTTTATGGATAAGTTTGGAGACAAAGCATACCCCATGATTGATCATTTGGATACAACCATGGTGCGACTAAATAGCATGCTGGATCGTGATATGCGCAACAAACTTTATGGTACGCTTTCGAACTTAGAAGCTATATCGCGTGTGATGAAAAATACGATGCAAGCGGAGCAAAATAATTTAAATGGTATTTTTGAAAATTTGAATAAGTTAACAGCTAATTTAATTGAAACGGAAAAAGGCTTGGCACCTGTATTGAATAAATATGGTTCGTTGGCAGATTCGCTAAACGATCTGGAATTGAAAGCTGCAGTAGACAATGCAAACAAATTATTGGCAGAATTAAATAAGTCTGCAACCAAGATTAGCAATGGCGAAGGTACCTTAGGTGCAATGGTAAACGACAAAGCTTTATACGACAATCTGAATAAAGCTTTAGCTGATTTAGATGCATTGTTGTTGCATATCGATCGCAGTCCAAATCATTTCTTTGCACCTTTCGGCAAAAAAGAAAAGGGAAAGAAGAAGTAGGTTTAGGTAGTCGCTAGGTACTAGTTTCTAGACGATAGAAGTACTGAGTTGCACTACTTTTGCCTTGGTAGTCCCTTTTCGGCCAACCACCTTAGCATGAAAGTGTCCGCCGTGGCGGAGGACGAAAAGGCGCAACCACGGCGACTTAGGATAGTTAATTAGTACTTGAATTATTAAATAAAAGCCCTGGAGTACATCCGGGGCTTTTATTTTTTCGTATTTTACAATAAGAACATCAAATATGTATTCGTTACTGAAACGATTACACTTTACACGTTGAACTATACACTAATAGCATGGATATTGAATTCAATAAAAATGAAGATGTTTTAAAAACACTTTGCTATACCTTGCGTGAGCGACTGAAAAAAGTTGCTTTAGGAGGTGGAGAAAAGCGTTTGAAAGCAGAACAGGAAAAAGGAAAGCTGACCGTTCGGGATCGAATTGCAATGTTGTTTGATAAAAACACAACTGCTATAGAGATTGGCGCCTTGGCGGCAGAAGATATGTACACAGAAGTAGGTGGTTGTCCATCGGCAGGCGTAGTTGTTAAAATGGGTTATGTTGAAGGGCGCTTATGCATTGTAGTTGCAAACGATGCTACTGTGAAGGCTGGTGCGTGGTTTCCGATGACTGCTAAAAAGAATTTGCGTGCACAAGAAATTGCGATGGAAAATCGCGTTCCCATTGTGTATTTGGTTGATAGTGCAGGCGTGTTTTTACCCATGCAGAACGAAGTATTTGCAGACAAGGAACACTTCGGTCGCATATTTAGAAACAATGCCTGGATGTCTTCGGAAGGCATCTTACAGATTGCAGCGGTTATGGGTAGTTGCGTAGCGGGTGGCGCATATTTGCCGATCATGTCCGACGAAGCATTTATTGTAGAAGAAACAGGTTCGATTTTTTTAGCAGGTTCGTATTTGGTAAAAGCCGCTATCGGGGAGTCGATTGATAATGAAGCTTTAGGCGGTGCTACAACGCAAACAGAAATATCAGGAATTATTGATCATAAATGCAAAACCGATGAAGAGTGCTTGACGCGTATTCGTGCGGTGTTTGCGCATACAGGTCATCATGAAAAAGCAGGTTTTGACCGCATTGCTTCTGCAAAACCAAAAGAAAAGGAAGAAGAAATTTATGGCATATTGCCACATGATAGAACGAAACAATACGACATGATGGACATCATCAATCGATTGGTGGACGATTCTAAATTTGAAGCCTACAAAGAATTGTATGGACAAACCATTATCTGCGGCTATGCACGCATTGATGGCTGGGCTGTGGGCATTGTTGCCAATCAACGTAAGATTGTAAAAACGAAAAAAAATGAAATGCAGATGGGTGGCGTTATTTATTCGGATTCCGCCGATAAAGCAGCTCGTTTTATTATGAACTGCAATCAACGCAAAGTGCCCTTGTTGTTTATACAAGATGTCACCGGCTTTATGGTTGGTAGCAGGTCTGAGCAAGGCGGTATCATTAAAGATGGTGCTAAGATGGTGAATGCAATGGCAAACTCCGTGGTGCCGAAGTTTACGGTTATCATAGGCAATTCGTATGGTGCAGGTAATTATGCCATGTGTGGTAAGGCTTATGATCCACGTCTGATTGTGGCTTGGCCAAGTGCACAGATAGGTGTTATGAGTGGCGCAGCTGCAGCCAAAACATTGGTGCAAATAAAAGTAGCATCGTTGAAAGCAAAAGGACAAGAACTTTCGGCTGCAGATGAAAAAGAATTATTGAAAGAAATTACAGATAAATACAACGAAGAACTTTCTCCGTATTATGCTGCCGCACGTTTGTGGGTTGATGCGGTTATAGATCCGCTCGAAACAAGAACCTATGTATCAATGGGTATTGAAGCGGCAAATAATAATCCTCAAATGAAACGTTTTAATGTTGGTGTATTACAAACGTGATGAATATCTTTGAGTATGGAAGAGAGTAAAATAAAGGCATTAATATCCTTATTGGACGATGAAGATGTGGAAGTTTCTTCTCAGGTTGAGAAAGAATTACTTGCGCAAGGTGGTGCAATGATTCCTTTTTTGGAAAAAGAGTGGGAGCAAAATTTTAATCCCATTGTTCAAAAACGGATTGAGGATATGGTGCATTTGTTGCAGTTTGTGTTGTTGGAGGAACGTTTTTCAAAATGGAAAGCACAAGGTAGCGAAGATTTAATGGAAGGCATGTGGTTGATCTGTACCTACCAATATCCAGACTTAGAATTTAGCACGATTAAAAGTGCGATGGAACAAATATATTATGAAGTGTGGCTTGATATGAAGCCAGACATGTTGCCGATGGAGCAAGTGAAAGTTTTGAATAATATATTGTTTAATAAATTAAAATTTAGTTCGAACACTAAGAATTTTCATTCGCCCGCCAACTCCATGCTGAGTCAAGTATTGGAGAGTAAAAAGGGTAATCCGATATCCTTGTGTGCAATTTATATGATGGTGGCTCAAAAGCTGAAACTTCCTATTTATGGAGTGAATTTGCCAAGTTTATTTATTCTTACCTATAAAAATAACGATTCTCAATTCTACATCAATGCGTTTAATAAAGGTTTGATCTTTACCAAAGAAGATATTGATAATTATTTGCATCAGTTGAATCTAGCGCCTATAGATATCTTTTACCAACCGTGTTCCAACATTGATATTGTTGCACGGGTATTGCGCAATTTGATAAATTCCTTTGAAAAATTGTCGGAAACCGACCGTGTTGAGGATATTAAAAAAATGCTCTTTTTTTTAAACGGCGAAAAATATTAATCTGAGTCTGGAATGAAGATGTTATTGTGTGATGCAATTGATAGCTGTTGTTGGTGTTTCCGCCAACGTTAATCCTTGTATCATTCATCTAGGGTATACAATTCGCTGCAGCAAACCAAATGCATGAAGAATTCATTGTACGTTTGGAATTTGTTTTTTGTATTTTGGAATTTATTTCACGGAGATTGTGTTATACACCCAGTATCACAAACCATTTTTGTATGAACAAGATAAGTTGGAGTTTAATCGTTGGCCTTTTTGTGACGCTATCTGCGTGTTCGCAAGAAACCAAGCCTGTAGTAAAAGTAGATTCTGTTAAAACAAGTGTAATTATGAAGCCGATAAACGATAGCAGTAAATATAATGTGCTTACGCCAGAAGAAAAGTATGTAATTGTTCAGAAAGGTACTGAACGACCATTT
The DNA here is from genome assembly GCA_043729555.1 of Cytophaga sp. GTDB lineage: Bacteria > Bacteroidota > Bacteroidia > Cytophagales > Cytophagaceae > Cytophaga. The sequence continues at coordinate 3,575 of JAYTLG010000137.1, read as the reverse complement.
ACGGGCAAGTATTATAATTATAAAGAACCTGGTACGTATATTTGCAGACAATGCAATGCGCCCCTGTATCGTTCAACGGATAAGTTTGATTCGCATTGCGGATGGCCTAGTTTCGACGATGAAATTGCTGGTGCAGTAACTCATGTGCCAGATGCAGACGGTAGAAGAATAGAAATTGTTTGCAACAATTGCAAAGGACACTTAGGTCACGTATTTAAAGGAGAGAAGATGACCAAAAAAAATGTGCGTCATTGTGTCAATTCAATCTCTATTGAATTTGTGCCTGCACAGTAGATACAATAGTATTCACTTATTTATTTATGCCAATTTCAAACGCTTCTCTACTGAAATTTATTTTTTCGATATTCATATGAATGGGATCAAAGCGATCTTGAATTTCTTGTTTCTTTTCTATCTGTTGTATAAGCTCCAAACACTGCTTTTGAATGGATTCGGGATAGGAAGATAGTATTTTTTTTGCGCTTTCAAAATCCGTATAGCCCACGTGCTGTAAGATATAAAACACATTGTGAATGAAGTTTTCATTTGTTCCAACAGGATACATAACACGTTCTTTCATGGCTAAAATGCTTTTGCCATTCGGGTAGAAATCCAAATACTCAATTTTATTTATAGCATTCTTGGACCCTTTAATAAAATTCAAAAACTGAATAATGCGTTTTTTGTTTTTTTGTAGAAAAGGCAATTTTCGAATTTTGTCCAGCGTTGATCGTTGGTCGTATGTCCAAAGTGCATACGTAACCGATAAATCTTTTGGGTAAAAAACTACATGGGGTGTATTCGTTTCAATGTATTCGAGATTGTAAAGCGGATTTTTATATTCTTTTTCAACTTCAATATGAGTATGTTCAGTGATGGGGTCTATTTGAAATCCTTTTTTAAAGATGATGGATTCATAGCCTGGTCCGTAAGGGGCTACAGATGTTAATAGCAATCGGCCGTGGTGGTGAATGCTTTGGTGTGTTACGTTTGTTGCGCGATTGGGAAGTGGCATCCAAAAATGCGAAACCAACGTGATGTACGGGTTGTCTACAATAGTCAGTGCAATCACAGGATTGATGCGTTTTTTCAGAAAGAAATCCTTGCTAGTAATGTTGCGTTTTATAATTTCTAATAAAATTGTTTTATCCTGCGCCATTTCTAAAAGTAAATTTTTAGAAGCTGCATGTGCAATGCGCGGTTCGTTTTTTTTGAATGTATCTGTTAACGCTGCAATGTAAAAATCGAGTCCTTTGCTCATAATTACTGTATGATATGTTGGTACTGATTTATTTTATCTGAATGAATCAAAATATAATTGCTTTCGAAATATGGATTCGCAAATGCTTCCAGCTTTTTAGTGGCGGCGTTATAAACAAATGTTTTGTAACCTGCCGTTGCAATAAAATCTCTCAGATCCGTTTCTTTAATTCCAAAACCATCTAAGAAAAAAGGATTGATTTCGATTAGGATTGCCGGCTTGTGTTTTTCAATAAGATTTTTCATTCCCTTTAAAGCAAAGTATTCAGCGCCTTCAATGTCCATTTTTACAAATGAAATATTGCTTGCATCTGTAATGCTTGAATCTAAAGAAACAACGGTGCATTTGTGTAATTCATTTTTATTGAATTGATAGTGTTTTTCCTTCCCTTCCAATTCGTTGTTGCGATCTGCCATGTGCGCTTGGCCCGCGCTGATGCCTCCAAAATCCACAACAGGTACGCTGAATGTTTTTATTTCATTTATTTCACCAACCCCATATGGGTATAATTCTACGTTTTTAAGTTTGTAATGTTTAATCAACATTGCACAAACCTTGTGTGTAAAAGGGATTGGTTCGTAGGCGTATACTTTTTTGGATTGTTGTCCCATTGCTATCGAGTAATACGCATAGTTGGCGCCAATGTCAATTGATTCGGCATCTTTAGAAAGGAAATAAGGAAGCAATTCCATTTCTTTTTCTTCAACAAGCCTGTTGTCAATATCTTTTATTTTTGCATAAAATTGAAACCGCGCATACATACCTTTTCCAAATAATTTAAAAAGTAAAGGCTTTAGTATTGTACGAAGGGGAGAGTTTACAGACGCCATGAATGGGTGTTTTAAATGAATGGTAATTAAAATATGCTCACCAATAGTTAGTCGGTGAGCATAGGAGTAATATGTGTTAATTGAAGTATCAATAGGGTTTTAACAAACAACCAACAGGTCTAGTCTCTGCAATTTTGATTGATTTGTTTCCTACCATGGCAGTTATTGCATCGCTTAAATAAGGGTTTGGCACATCTTCACTATTTTGCGGATTGTCGTCTATAGACCCTTTGTATACTAAGCGAAACGATGTTTCCATTTTTTTCAAAACAAATGCATCGGGTAAACGCGTTACGCCAAAACTGATTGCAAGTGATTGTGTAGTGTCTGCCAAATAGGGGTAAAGTGATTGGTCGCTTTGTACTTTTTTGCGCATCGCCTCTATGGTTTCCATTTTATCCGATTTACTTACCGAAGGATTTACAAGAATAAAGGCCACACCACTTGCAGCATATCGTTTTGCTAAATTAGCAATTCGTTGTTCGTATAATTTAGAATAGGGGCAGCTGTTATTGGTAAATATAATTACAACAACTTTTTTATCGTTAAAATCGCTTAATGAAATAGGTGATTGGTTTGTAACATTTAGCAAGGTGAAGTTTTTAATTTCATCGCCAATTGAATAACCACCGAGTGTTTGCCCCTGTGAAATGAAGGAAAGAGAAAAGAGTAAAAGTGCTACTAAATTTTTCATGTTCAAATGACGGTTAAATTTAAAATTGCTCATTAATTCGTGTGAACGGTTTTAAAAGATTCAATCTACAATTTTCTAATCGATGTTAAAAGCAACAATATAATTATCGTATTCAAAGAATTGTATTGTATACGAAGTAGTGCTTAAATGGATTTTGGTAATTCCGCTTTCCAGGCCCGATTCGATGGGGTCTACGATAATATCATCTTTAAATGAAATCCCTTTTTGACCCGCAAGTTTATAACCTGTTTCTTTGATGCACCAATATTGGGTCATATGTCGAATGTCCTCTGAAAATTCTTCATCAAATAAGAATTTTTTTCGGATGCCGAGTATTTTTGTATCAATGCGCTCAAGGTCAATTCCAACAGGCTTTTGCGCATCAATGATTGCTGCAGCATAAGCATGCGAATGACTAATCGACACTAGACCATTTTGTTCGCACAAATAGGGTCTTTTATCAGGTGTTTTTAAAGTACCCGCATACGGTAAACGTAAATGTTCACAAACCATGCCAACAGTCAGTCGGCTCGCTAACCATTCTTGCTTTTTACTCGGGTGAGAGATGCTTGCTAAATAATCGGCCTCCTCTGAATTCAAAGCATAGGACTGTTCAAGCGTAGGCCATTCTTCTTGAATGTGCCATAAGCCCCAAGCTCTGTCTTTGTTCAGATTGTGAATATTGATTAATGGCATTCGACTTAAAATAATTATCAAACAAAGTACGTATTTTTTATCACTTACGGAATGTGTGTGTCCAGTGATGATCAAAATTCAGCAAATTAAGCCA
>JAYTLG010000136.1:0-2766 GCA_043729555.1 Cytophaga sp. | reverse complement strand
AACCAATGAAGCTAAATCAAGTGTAACCACACGTTTGTTAAACAATACACGTGATACTTTCTTCTGAACAATACGTAATGCAAGACCTTCAGCGATAGCTGTTTTACCTACACCTGGCTCACCAATTAAAATTGGGTTATTCTTTTTACGACGAGATAATACTTGCGCAACACGTTCAATTTCTTTTTCACGACCAATAATTGGATCGAGTTTTCCATCTTCTGCGTATTTTGTTAAATCTCTACCAAAGTTATCCAATACAGGCGTTCTAGATTTCTCTGCACCTGGCTTAGAAGCATCTTTACTTGCCCCCGTACCACCTGCACCAAATAAACGTGAAGAGTCATCATCAGGATCCTCAGCGTCTGAAGCTCTTGGCGTATGTGTGTGGTATTCTAATAATTCTTTAATAACATCGTACGTAACATCAAATTTATTTAATATTTGCGTAGCAACATTATCTTCATCTCTCAATACAGATAACAATAAATGTTCTGTACCGATTAAATCACTCTTAAAAATTTTTGCTTCCAAATACGTTATTTTCAAAACCTTTTCAGCTTGTCTTGTAAGTGGAATATTTGTAAGGTTTTTCACATTGCCTGTAGCAGTGCCACGAACAGCGTCTTCAAGTGAACTCTTTAAAGAATCCAATGTGATGCCTAGTTTTTTCAATAAACTAATTGCTACACCTTCTCCTTCACGAATCATCCCTAACATCAAATGCTCTGCACCGATATAATCATGACCCAAGCGCAATGCTTCTTCACGACTTAAAGAAATAACCTCTTTTACGCGATTTGAAAATTTTGCCTCCATGTGTTTCTAATTAGTTTCTTGTTATTAAATCGATTCAAACTATTGTAAATATATTGTTTTTAGGCTGAATAATACAAAAACAGCTGACTTTATTACTGATACAAACGTATGAGATGCTACTTTAGTTCTCCTAGATATTGTATTTATTAAATTCTATCGAACTATTTCGGGCGAATCTAATACCGCACAGTATAACAAGTCGAGAACACTCAAATCTGTAACAAATTCATTGCCAAAAACTTGATGGTACTTTTTGCTGACAATTTGCCCATCTCTGCGATTTGCCTGAGGGGTAATTATCCCCCTCAAATCAAGGATATTTGCTTCAAGTTCAGAAGGAACCGAATAGGTATTTGACTCAACAATATTTGACTTTAAGGTTAATTTGTCAAGACAAAGTGACAGCATTTCACGATTTAAATCCCACAAAAAAGGTATTTTCTTAGCTAAAACCATGGAAATATCATTCATAATAAAATCAAAAAAAGGTGATTTGCCATATGCAGCTCGTAATGCACGATCGTGAATTTGATACCAACGTTGCGTATAATCAATTTTAATATCTTTTATCATTCCGCTCGAACCGTGTACAATAGGTATAATTAACGACTCTTTCCCATTCGCAGTTAATATCTCACACCGATTTCGGTACGTTTGTTTTTGAAACGTTTCATTCGCCTCTAAAATAACCGTATCTGCCTTTGCGATTTCTTTAAAATATGAAATTGCAGGAAAATAATGTAAATCAATAAGTATAGTTACTTTTTTACCCGTATTTTTGCTACTACTACTTATGTTTTCCATGTATGATACGATTATTACTACGGATTATATCTCGTTTGCCTTTTCCAATACTGTATGCCTTTTCTAGTTTTACAGCTTTTATATTGCACCGAGTTATTCGCTACCGAGCAAAGGTAATACATGAAAACTTACAAAACTCTTTCCCTGAAAAATCTGTCAAAGAAATTAAAAAAATAACAAACGATTTTTATTTGAACTTAACAGATGTTGCTTTTGAATCGCTTAAACTCATCAGCATATCGAAAGAAGCGTTAGAAAAACGTGTACGCATTACCAACATTGATTTACCACTGTCAACACTAAACAATGGACAATCGCACCTCGGTTTAACAAGTCATTTATGTAATTGGGAATGGCTGTTACAAATTTGCGCAATACAATCAGACTACCCTATTGATGCGGTATACAAACCATTGCACAATAAAAAAATGGATCAGTTTGTGTACAATATGCGCGCTCGATTTGGTGCACATCCAGTTGCAATGAAAGACACCCTGCGTGCATTAATTAAAAATAGAAAAACGGTTCGATCAATGGCAATGGTTGCCGACCAAACACCACCTCACAGCGAAATTCAACATTGGGCGACGTTCTTAAATCAATACACGCCATTTTATGTAGGCGGAGACAAAATTGGTGGCGCGATGCAAATGCCTGTTTTTTTTGTACGAATGAAAAGAATAAAACGCGGTTACTACGAAATAACATTTGAATTATTAAAAGACTTGCCAATTGCAAAAGAAGGCCATGCCGTTACTCAACTGTATATTGAGCGCTTAGAGGCTTGCATTAAAGAACAGCCAGCAGATTGGTTGTGGTCGCACAAACGATGGAAACATGCAGAGGCAAAAATAGTTCGAAAGGGGACGGTTGTTTAAATATTAAAGAGAAATAAACATTATGCCCATTATCGATCCACGTAATTTTAAGGTAAAACACATTATTTTAACACTTCTTTATTAGGGATCATATTATTATTTATACAATGGAGTAAATACACTTATTCAACATATGGTGTAATATTCAAATTGGTTTTATTTTCATTTTTGGTGTAATGGACATTTATGGTGTTAAAAAATAGTCGTATTGCTCAAGTGGACATTTATGGTGGTGTTTAATTATACACTTTGTCATTTATCAAAC
>JAYTLG010000135.1:0-2597 GCA_043729555.1 Cytophaga sp. | reverse complement strand
TTGAAGCCTTTGAAATCATTGACGGTGTAATACCTGCATTGAAGATGTTGAAAGATGCCGGCTATTTATTAATCATTATTACAAATCAATCGGGTATCGCAAAAGGCATTTATAAAGCGGAAGATGTCTACAAATGCCACGATTACTTTGATGCTGAATCGGGTAACTTAATCGACGAGTATTTTTATTCGCCCTATCACCAATCTACAACAGAGTCTTTGTCTAGAAAACCCGACTCTTTGATGTTTGAAAAAGCAATTGCAAAATACGACATCGACATCAACCAATCATGGATGGTAGGCGACAGAGAACGTGATATTTTACCCGCCAATAAATTAAACATCCCAACCATCTTAATAGAAGAATTCCCCAACACGGAAACAAGTGCAAAGTATAAAGTGGATTCGTTGTTTGAAGCAGCGGAGCTTATTTTGGGGAGAGTGTAAAGTATAGAGTGTAGAGTGTATAGTGTAACTGCTCTAATATATAAAACAGAAAAGCGTTAGATTTAATTACCTAACGCTTTTCTGTTTTATATATTGGATATTTTCCAATCCGTTTGGAATTTGTTTTTTGTTATTTGGAATTTAATAAGAACCCCAACACCTAAGCCTTATACCCCAATATCTTCAACATACTTTCTTTCGTTTGCTCTGGTGCAAAAAGATCATAGGTAAAATTACCTTCTGCATCTTTATTTACAAGAATGTGTTTTGGTGCTGGTACCAAGCAATGCTGAATGCCACCGTAGCCACCAAGCGATTCTTGATAAGCGCCTGTGTGGAAGAAGCCAATGTAGGTAGGTTCTTTCTCATCCAGTTCGGGCATGAACAGTAAGTTTTGATGCGCTTCTGAATTGTAGTAATCCATGCTGTCGCAGGTGATGCCACCCAGTTTTACTTTTTTGTATGGTTTGTTCCAGCCGTTTACTGCTAGTAATAAATACTTTTGATTCAAGCCCCAAACATCTGGAAGGGTAGTGATGAATGAGCTATCAATCATGTACCACTCTTCTTTATCGTTTTGAAGTTTGCTTCCCAATACCGAATATATCGCTGCGCCACTTTCGCCTACAGTGAAACTACCAAACTCGGTAAAGATATTTGGTGTAGGTACACCTTCGTCTTCGCACACACGTTTGATTGTTTTTACAATTTGATCGGCCATGTATTTATAGTCGTAATCAAAGTGTACCGATGTTTTAATGGGCCAGCCTCCACCAATGTCGATGCTGTCAAGCGCAGGGTTGATTTTCTTTAGATCGCAATAGATGTGCATGATGCGGCTCAATTCACTCCAATAATAGGTATTGTCTTTAATACCTGTATTGATAAAAAAGTGCAACATCTTTAACGTGAATTTCGGATTCGATTCAATTTTGTCTTTATAAAACTGAAGTACATCGTTGTTTCTCAAACCAAGACGCGAAGAATAAAATTCAAACTTCGGCTCTTCGTCGGTTGCCAAGCGTATACCAATGTTGCACGTTCCATTAACCCCTTTTTCGTAAGCTTCAATTTCTTCTAGATTATCTAAAATAGGAGTGCAATTAAAACCGTTGTTAATCAAATCACAAATGTAATCTGTGTATTCAATGCGTTTGTAGCCGTTGCAAATGATATTTGTTTGCTTGGAAATTTTACCTTTTTCAAATAATATTTGAACAATAGGAATGTCGTATGCCGACGACGTTTCAATATGAATATCGTTATTTAATGCTTCTTCCAATACAAAACTAAAATGAGATGATTTCGTGCAATAGCAATACGTGTAGGTGCCATTGTAATTGTTGTCGATGATTGCTTGGTTGAAGAGATGTTTTGCTTTTTGTATTTGAGAACTAATCTTTGGTAAATACGTCAACTTCAATGGCGTTCCATATTTTTTAATTACATCCATTAACGGCACGTTGTTGAAATGCAATTCATTGTTAACCAATTTAAATTCCTCAGTAGGGAAGTAAAATGCTTGATCAATGAGGTCAAAATATTTATCCATGTATTGAATGTGTTTATTGATGATTCGAGTACAATAATCATATAAAAAATACTACTATGCAATTGAATGTGCTGAAAGTCCCAAAAATTAATATTGAAATAGAAAGATAAAGCCTGACTGCTTGATTCATAGCCTGTTTTAATTTCAATGAATTGTCTATATGATTGGACTTTTCTACTGAAAAATAGCTAAAAAATCAGCATCTTTGCAATTCAATACTATTATAATCTAAATTATGAATCCTGAGTTCTTACTAAAAGAATCCATAGCAAAAGGCTTATTACATGAGTTTTCGATTACCGTAGAGGCAGATGCCATTTTGCTTGAACCTACTCGAAAAGATTTTGAAGGCTCTTTAACCTTCGTTGTTTTTCCATATATCAAACAAGCACGCGTAAGTCCTGAGCAAATTGGTGCACGTATCGGTGCTTTTGTTGCGCAAGATATTCCCAAAGTAGTTGCTTCGTTTAATGTGGTGAAAGGCTTCTTGAATGTAGTATTTAAGGATGCCCTTTGGGTGGAACAATTATACACTAATTTTTTACGTGCCGACTATGCACAAGTAACCGATGGTAAAGGCGAAAAAGTAATGGTAGAAT
>JAYTLG010000134.1:0-2256 GCA_043729555.1 Cytophaga sp. | reverse complement strand
ATCTGGTAGGTTTGAATTTGTTTGATTTTCCAATCTTTGTTTCGTGCTTTGATGAGGTTGAGGATGTTGTTAATCCATTGATTGTTTTTGATGTTACCCATAATTGTTATCATTTAGTAGCGTGCAAAAGTGTATGGAAAATTGAAGAACCTGCAGACGGTGTTGGTTTTTACTCCAGTCATTTATTAAGAATGAAAAAACATATTTGTTCGAGCTTAACAGCCGAAGAGATGGCGCAGATTATCTTTAATGCGACACAATCCGATAAAATTGAATAATAAAATATACGATGCATACGCTTAATCAATTACAATCAGGTGAATTAGTGGGGAAAACACAGATCAAAATATCTGAAGGTATTGTGTCAATACCGGATGCACTTTTTGATCTAGCAGATACCCTTGAAGTATTGGATTTATCTGGAAATAATTTAGTTGAATTGCCAGACACTTTTTCAAAATTTAAAAAACTTCGAATTTTATTTTTGTCGAATAATAAATTTGTTGAATTTCCTGCTGTATTGAATAGTCTTGAACACTTGGATATTGTTGGTTTTAAAGCGAATATAATCACTCATATTCCAGAAAAATCAATTCCTGTATCGCTGCGGTGGTTGATACTTACCGATAATAAAATTAGCCAACTTCCAACTTCAATTGGCGATTGTATAAAGCTTCAAAAAGTTATGTTGGCAGGCAATTGTTTGACTTCGTTACCCGATCGCATGGCTTTGTGTACCAATATTGAATTGTTGCGTTTGTCTGCGAATGCCATAACCGTCTTGCCATCTTGGTTATTCAAGCTGCCTCGTTTGGCTTGGTTGGCTTTTTCAAATAATACGTGTGTTGAACTTGCTACGCAAGCGGGAGTAAAAAGTGTCCTAACGTATATTCCTTGGTCTGCTTTAGAAATTAAGGAGCAATTAGGACAAGGCGCATCGGGAATTATTTATAAGGCATATTGGAAAGAGCGTGGTGCCGATGTTGCTGTAAAGTTATATAAAGGAACAGTTACAAGTGATGGTTTTCCAAAAGATGAAATGCAGGCATGTATACATGTAGGTGTACACGCAAACTTGCCGGTGGTATTGGGTGTATTGTCAAATCATCCAGATCGGGTGGAAGGCTTGGTAATGGAATTGATTGATCCAAGTTATAACATACTTGGAGGTGCACCTGATTTTGTTACCTGTACACGAGATACATTTGATACGAATACATCATTTTCTATCGACTCCACTCAGAAAATAATGTTATGTGTTACGCAGGTGTTAGCACATTTGCATGAAAAGGGTACCATGCATGGGGATTTATATGCACACAATACTTTAGTGCGTGAAAGTGGGGATGCATTGTTAAGTGATTTTGGTGCGGCAACTTTATTTGATACTCAAAATGTTGAACTAAGAAGAAGTATCGAAAAAATTGAAATTCGTGCTTTCGGTTGTATGTTGGACGATCTACTTGAGCATACAAATGGTCGGGAAGATGTTCGATATAAAAACTTATCGATTTTAAGAAATCGGTGTTTGGACTTGAATCAGAATGAAAGGCCAAGTTTTGAAGAAGTATTCATGCTATTGAATCAAAATCTCTAATAATTGTATGTCCGTTGTTTGTTTAATTATACATAAACGACTAATTTAGGAAGTATTGCTATTCTATACCCAATAAAGTATAAAACTAAACGAACAATGAAAAAAATAATTATTGCACTTTTATTAGTGACTTCTTACACATTGTCTGCACAAGATTCGACACATTTATTTGAACATCAAAATGTAGGCCCTACTGTTAACTCTACTTCGATGGAATTAACGCCACGTATTTCTGCCGATGGTAAAATGATGTTTTTTGTACGCGATGGTCATCCAGACAATAAAAACCCTCAAGATATTTGGCATTCAGAAAAAGATAGCCTTGGTAATTGGTCACTTGCAACACGTGCCGATGATAAGATCAATCAATTAACTGCAAACTGTGTATGGTCTGTAAATGCTGATGGTAAGTCATTATTGATTCGTGGTGCATACGATAGCGGACAATATATTGGCAAAGGATTTTCGTTAACACGTTTAACAAAGTCGGGTTGGACAAATCCACAAATGTTGGTGATTAAGGATTTGGCTAAAGTTAATTTGGGCGATAACGATGGTGCGTATTTATCTACGGATGGTAATGCATTAATTTTTACAATGTGTGATAAAAAGAAGTGTCGTATATACGACATATTTATAAGTACGAAATTAGCTGATGG
>JAYTLG010000133.1:0-2017 GCA_043729555.1 Cytophaga sp. | reverse complement strand
ACAGCCCAGAAAAGTAATATGTTTTAAATTTTAAGAACGGTTTTGATAAAGCTCAGTTGTCTGACCACTTTTTTTGTGGTCGGACGACTGTTTTGTTTTGCTTATACTGTTTTATACTGCTCGCTATGTAATCGATTTTTTATTTTGCAATCTTAGCGCGGCTTCCGTCCGTATAGATATAAATATATACGCCATCTTTTGCATTCGATTCATTTATTTCTGTACCCGTGATTGTATACACCTTGTAAACAACTTTAGCGGCTGCTGTATTTGTAGGGGCTAGTGTAGGCGTTGTTAATTGACAATCGGTGCTCCAAGTTGCAGTAGCATCTTTTTGCCAGTTTGTTGTTGCTGCTGTTAATGCCAACTGGTCGGTAGTGATACATATCGATGTTAGGTTTTCATTGTCGGTACAGATGACACGGATCAACGCGTTGTTTTGCGTTAAATTTAGACTGCTTAAACTCAGATTCGAACACTTCAATTCTTCCAGTGCCGTATTATTGCTTAGCTCAAGCGTTGTTATTTCTGTATTCGAACAGTCTAATTCTTTCAACTGGATATTGGTACTCAAATCAAGAGATTGGATGGCTGTTTCTTCACATATCAAACGGATTAGATGTGTATTTGTACTTACATCGAGGGCTGTCATGTAGCTCTGGTGGCAGTAAAGTTTTTCCAATGCCGGACAACTACTCAAGTCTATTGTTGTTAGTCTCGTTAAGGCGCATAAAAGGTGTTTTAAGTGAATGTTTTGACTCAGGTCAAGAGTTGTTATGTCTGTAAAGCCAACCATCAACATAATCAATTTAACGTTGTGGCTTACATCAATAGTCGCTACCGGATTTTGATTTAATATTAATGTATCGAGGTTGATAAAATATTCAAGACCTGTAACATCTTCAATATGTTTTTGTGTTACATCTAGGTAATGTATGGCTTCGGCTTCACTCACTTGAATTTCTAAATCTGTGTTTGTATCTATTCCCAAATCTAAAAGTGCAGTTTTAAAATTTGCGTCCGGAATGGAAATGTCTTGTGCTTGAACAAATAAGTGACTTACTAAAAAAGCTAATAAAAAGAACGGTTTTTTCATGGATAATTAATTTAAATGGTTCGTTTAAAGATATTTATAATAAATGAACTTTCTTAGTTACTTAAGATAAAAAATCATACTATTGAATTTAAAATAGAATAGTTGAATTAGTTGATGTGTTTGAGCGGCGAAACCGGGCTTTAAATGCGCCTCTATTATGGCGTTTTTTGGCGCTCTTATGTGCCTATTTTTATAGAAGAAGCACATTATTATACACTCTGGCGCATTCTTAGCGCAGTGGTCTACGGCGGCGGACTGTGGCGCTCTGGCGCAAGTCTTAGCGCAGCGGGACTTGTGACTTTTTATTTTTGTAGTTTCTGACTACATTTTTCATGCTGTCTGAACGTTGATTCTTTTGATTTATGAGATTTAAATGATTGGGGATATCGTTGATTAATTGCAGTTTTCGATGCAGTCTCCACCGCGGCAGACGACTGTTTTCTTTTCATTGGATGCACACTTTTTTAGCTATCCATTGATGCATTCGTTCGGAAAAGTATTTTTTATGATTTGTATTTTAAACGGTATATTTAGACTAAGCTAGCTACTTTTGATTGGGATATTTTTTGTTGAATGAAAATCGATAAAAAATATTTTAATGGAATTTGTAGCAGTAAATGAAATATACATGCAATCGGGCTGCGTATAGCATACCTAAATTGGGTGGATAGTAGTAATCGGGTGCGTATAGCAACTAGTTAGCTGCAAATGCAATGAGACTGACAACTATAGAAAAATGGGAAAGAATTGGATTGATAATTTCAATTCTAATAATATTCGCCTCAGCGAGTGCAGAACTCTTTGCGAACTGTTTGACGCTTGCTTACCCGACCATTTTTTCAATAATAACAGGACTTGCTGGAGGAGTTATTGCAACTATTCTTGTTCTTTATTACTGTCATCCGAGTAAATTAGAAATTA
>JAYTLG010000132.1:0-6092 GCA_043729555.1 Cytophaga sp. | reverse complement strand
GTTTGATCATTGTTATTCTTGTACTATTAATCAAAGCTTTATTGCTTCCATTATCCTACAAGTCGTTTGTTTCAATGGCAAAAATGAAGGCTTTGAAACCTGAATTGGATGAGTTGAAAGCAAAACATGGCGACGACCAACAAGCGATTCAAATGGAACAAATGCAAGTGTACAAGCAATTTGGCATCAACCCATTGAGCGGCTGTATTCCTGTATTGTTACAAATGCCAATCTTACTTGCCATGTTCAGTTTCTTCCCAAATGCAATTGATTTGCGTGGAGAATCGTTGTGGTGGGCAACAGATTTGTCGAGCTACGATGAATTCTATATTTTCCCAAACAACTTCTCAATAAAATTTTATGGTTCACACGTGAGTATGTTCACCTTGTTAATGACCATATCAACATTGGTATACACATGGGTTAACAACCAAGTAAGTACGGTGACTGGACCAATGAAATACATGTCGTATGCCATGCCAGTAGTATTCTTGTTTGTATTAAACTCTTTCCCTGCAGGTTTAAGTTTCTACTACTTTGTATCGAACTTAGTAACCATTGCACAACAATTAATCATTCGTCGTTTTGTAGATGAAGGCCAATTACGTTTGCAATTAGAAGCAAAAAGAGATCTAAATGCAAGTGGTGGTGATGCATCAGGTGCTCCTAAAAAGAATCGTTTCATGGCGCGTATGGAAGACGCAATGAAACAAAGAGAGCAACAACAACAGTATAATAAGAACACGAAAAAGAAATAGTTGCTAGCTTTTAATTGCTAGACGTAGAAAGTACAAAGTATATAATACTGAGTACTGAGACAACGAAATAACATATAAAAAGCCAAAGAATATCTTCGTGACGTTCTTTGGCTTTTTTATTAAAGAGTTGCAAGGTACTAGCTTCTAGTTTTATTAGACCAATTTAAACGTGCTAGCCTTATAGAATTCTTACGACAAGCTCTCATGTTTAAATAATTCAGGATTACTGCCTCATTAGCCGATGTGAACGGATAAGCCTGCAGGGCTTTAACATTAGAGCTTGGGGCGATGCCCCAAGCTCAGAGACCGGTAATTCAATGGCATGCATTATGTAAGGAAATCCCTGCGGTTTAAACGTTGGGTTCTGCGCCGCGGCTGAGCGATTAATTTTGTGCATGCATGTTTAACAGATTCACACTTATTAATTTATTTCCTCAATGAACAAACGATTCTTCCATTGTTGGAATGTTTAACACGCATTTAAGATAAGCTATTATGCACATGGAGATTAGCCCTAATCGTCCACATGTTATCCACATTTATTCTTGATAACAATAGGGTAAGTCGACTTGCTTCACCTGTCCGCTAACGAATTAAGATGTTATCTTTGTGTTAATCTGAAATATTCAAAAGACGATTTCGTTTCATTTTAAACCGTTTCAATTTTATGGGTAAAATCATTGCGATTGCGAATCAGAAAGGTGGCGTTGGAAAAACAACTACTGCAATCAATTTAGCTGCTAGTTTAGCTGCGTTAGAATTTAAGACGCTGTTGGTAGACGCTGATCCTCAGGCAAACTCTTCTTCGGGCTTAAGTGTAAACCCAAGAGATGTTGAACGAGGTATTTATGACTGTATGATTGAAGGATTTGATCCTGCTGAATTGGTTATTCAAACTGAAATCAATCATCTTGACTTACTTCCATCCCACATTGATTTGGCGGGTGCTGAGATTGAATTAATCAATCTAGAAGAACGTGAATTTAGAATGAAAACAACCTTAGCTAAAATTAAGGATCAATACGAATTCATCATTTTAGATTGTTCGCCTTCATTGGGTTTGATTACCGTAAACGCACTAACAGCTGCAGATTCTGTTTTAATACCTGTACAATGCGAATACTTTGCCCTTGAAGGAATTGGTAAATTATTATCTACGATTGAAATCATTCAAGAACATTTGAATCCTGAATTACACATTGAAGGTGTATTGATGACGATGTACGATTCACGTATGCGTTTATCAAATCAGGTTGTGGACGAAGTAAAAAAACATTTTGAAGAATTAATTTTCGAAACGCTTATTCCTAGAAATATTCGTTTAAGTGAAGCACCATCTTTTGGTATTCCCGTTATAGCACACGATGCTGAAAGTAAAGGTGCAATAAGCTATATGAGCCTTGCACAAGAAGTATTGGTAAGAAATGGCAAAGTGGTTGCTTAAGTTTTAAAAAGAATTACAATGAGTACAAATAATACAAAGAGAAATGCATTGGGTAGAGGTTTAGGGGCCTTGTTAAAGGATGCTGATTCGGTAAAAGGCAAAAATGCTGCCGCTGCTGAAACGGTTGTCGTTACAAGCAACCTAAATGAAATACCTATTGATCAAATTGAAGTAAACAATTATCAACCGCGTTCTCATTTTAACGACGAAGCCTTGAAAGAATTATCTGAATCGATTAAGGTTCAAGGTATCATTCAACCGATTACCGTTCGTCAACTTTCACCAACTGCTTATCAATTAATTTCAGGTGAACGTCGTCTGCGTGCATCTAAATTGGCGGGTTTAACAAAAATACCTGCATATATACGTGTTGCAAACGACCAACAAATGTTGGAAATGGCTTTGATCGAAAACATTCAACGTGAAAACTTGAACCCGATTGAAATTGCCATCAGTTACCAACGCATGATTAGTGAATGTAATTTAAAGCAAGAAGAATTAGGCGATCGCGTAGGGAAAAATCGTTCGACGGTTACCAACTACGTCCGTCTATTAAAATTACCACCAGATATTCAGGTTGCTTTACGCGACAATGATATTTCAATGGGACATGCACGTTCGATTGTTGGTTTAGATAAAGTAGAACAACAATTGTATGTTTTAAATAAAATTAAAAGCGAAGAATTGTCTGTACGCGCTACCGAAGAATTGGTGCGTAATTTACAGAACAACAAACCGAGCGATGCAAAAGAAACAGCTCCGAAACCTGCTGCGGCAAATGCTGAAATTGCTAGTCTACAGAACAAATTGACTTCACATTTCGGCACTAAAATTCAGGTTAAAAGCGACAAACAATTTAAAGGTGAAATTAAAATACCATTTGTTTCAGCGGAAGATTTGAATCGAATTTTAGAGATATTAAATTTCTAATGATACGAATTGTTACCCTATTATTTTTATTATGTGTTGCTGTTGTTGACCCCATTATGGCTCAACAACAGCAACAAACTATTGTTGCGGATACGCTTGAACCTCCTCCCACAGAAGCTGAATTAGCGAACAAAAAAATTGCAAATCGCACACCCAATAGAGCAGCGATGTATTCTGCACTTTTACCTGGCGCAGGACAGATTTACAATAAAAAATATTGGAAAGCACCCATTGTATGGGTAGGCTTAGGCATTACAGGTTACTTAGCAATCGATTATTATAATCGCACCGAAGAATATGGAAGGTCTGCAAAAAATACCGCAGAAGGAAATCCAAGTTACAATAAAACCAGCTACCATGGCTACGATCTTCAAACATTAACAACTACACAACTTACTACCCTACAAGATGACTCGCGTAGGTTCATGTATATGAACATCTTAATCTTTTCAGGCATCTATGCCTTAAACATTTTAGATGCTTATGTCGATGCACATTTAAAAGAGTTTGATGTAGGTGATAACCTGAGCTTTAAGCTTAAGCCGCTTTTTTATGCCACGAATTATTCGCATCTTGCGACAGGTTTAAGCCTTTCTGTAAGGTTTAAATAAACGAATTAACCTCACAGTATTACACTAAAAAATACCAGTACTCGCTATGAGAATTGCATTGATAGGTTATGGAAAAATGGGCAAAACGATTGAACGTATTGCTACAGAAAGAGGTCACACAATTGCTGCCATTATTGACGTTTCAAACAAAGACGACATCAAAAATTTAAGCGGGTCGGTAGCAGATGTTGCCATCGAATTTTCGCAACCCGAAAGTGCATTTCTAAATATCAGCCACTGTCTTGAAAATAATTTACCAATTGTTTCAGGAACGACGGGTTGGTTGCAAAAGAAACCGGTATTGGATGAAATTTGCCGTCAAAATAACGGTTCGTTTTTCTATGCATCAAACTACAGTATAGGCGTGAACATCTTTTTCCACCTAAATAAAATATTGGCTGGTTTGATGAAAAAATTTCCAGAGTATGCAATTGCAATGGAAGAAATTCACCATACAGAAAAGAAAGATGCACCTAGTGGCACTGCTATTACATTGGCAGAAGGTGTGATGAGCCAAAACTCATCTAAAACAAAATGGGTAAACGACCCAGCTAAAAATGACAATGAATTAGAAATCGTTTCAAAACGTATCGACCAAGTTGCAGGTACACACACCGTATTTTACGATTCACCAATTGATACCATCGAAATCAAACATACCGCACACAGTAGGGAAGGGTTTGCATTAGGCGCTGTAATGGCGGCCGAGTGGACTGCTAAAAACCGTGGCGTATTTGGTATGAATGATTTGTTAAAAATCAGCTAACACATGAAAAACCTCGTTCCTCCTTCTTTTTTTAGAAGAATACAATACAATACCGTTGATTTATTATTCTTAATCATTGTATTGATTATTATTACCAATGCACTGCCATTCTTTTCGTCTGTACCAACTGTTGTTAACTGGTTGTTATTTGGATCGCTTGGTATTGTCTATGATATCGTATTTCACAAATACATGCACTTCACACCGGGGCAAGATATTATGGGTATGTTCCTTCGTAAAAATGACGAACGTGGCGCCAACCCTACGACAAAACAATTAGCCATTCGTTTTTTAGTAAAGTATTATCTGTGGCCATTTGTTATTGTATCCATATTCATCGATAAAGAAAGACGTGGCTTGCACGATAAACTAGCCAATACCGTTTTATTAGAATTGGAACAAGCAAAGGGAGAGAAAAGGGTGTATACCAATTCCTATCAAGAATGGGGGGACTCCATTTCATTTGCAATTGTTGTTGCAACCTTTGTACGTTGGATTTGGCTTGAACCTTATACCATCCCTACCGGTTCGATGGAAAAAACATTGATGGTGGGTGATTTCTTATTTGTAAATAAAATGTCGTACGGTACACGTGCGCCGATTACGCCCCTACAAATTCCATTAACACATCAAAAGGTTTGGATGACAAATATGAAATCGTTTAGCGATGCCATACGTCTTCCCTATTTCCGTTTGCCAGGATTTAACAAAATTAAAAATAACGACATCGTTGTCTTTAACTATCCTGCGGAATTAGAAAATCCAATCGACTTAAAAACCAATTACATCAAACGTTGTATTGCCATACCCGGCGATACACTTTCGATACAAAACAAACAGGTGTTTATTAATGGCATTGCTATGGTGGATCCACCTCAAATGCAGCATAAATACAAGTGCTTTACAAACAACATCATTTCTGAACGCATTCGTAAAAAATACAACATCCATATTTACGACATTCATGGCGGTGAAATGCTACTAGCCAATGGTAAAAAATTATACCTGATTGATCTTACTAAAGAGACTGTAATAAAATTACGTGCGACTAAAATATTTGATTCCATTGTAGATTTGAAGTTTGAAGAATTAGATCAAAATGCATTGTTGTTCCCCTATGCACGCAGAACTCAACACTGGACCATCGACGACTACGGCAAGCTTTGGGTTCCTAAAGCAGGCGTTACAATTCAGTTAGATTCGAATATGATTGAAATGTATGGCCAAACAATTTTAAATTTTGAAGGTGATAAATCGGTTGAGTTTGTCGACAACAAAATGAAAATCAACGGTGCATTTGTTACTGAATATACCTTCAAACAAGATTATTATTTCATGATGGGCGACAACAGACACAGCTCTGCCGATAGTAGATACTGGGGCTTTGTGCCAGAAGATCACATCGTAGGTAAAGCATGGATGGTGTGGTTATCGCTTGACTCCGAACTTTCATTCCCAGAACGTATTCGTTGGAGTCGTTCGTTTAAAATGATTAAGTAGAAAGTACGGAGTACATAGTACTAAGTACATAGAAACTAAATATTTCGTATTCTATCGAAAATCACAAATCACAAAAGAAAGTT
>JAYTLG010000131.1:0-4950 GCA_043729555.1 Cytophaga sp. | reverse complement strand
AAGTGAGGCATCATTGACGATGAGCGATATCGATATATTGATTTTGGGAATGAATGGGGAAGTAGCGAGCGATTGTTTCTATGCGCCTGTACAAGATTTGTTTACCCATTCTACGCAATTGGTGTACAAACATTTATTTGGCGAATCCTTTACAGCATCCGCCTTTGCTTATTGGATGGCGGCACAGGTTATTCAGCAGAAAAAAATAGCACCTTCTACAATTCTAGTAGATAAGGGACACCGTGCGGCTAAACGCATCGTAGTGTACAATCAATTCAGAGGTAAGTATCATTCGTTTTGTTTATTAACAGATACGGATGTATAACACATTGAAATATTTCTTTTGGGCGATCATCAGCGCATTGTTGAGTTATGCTTTTTTTGTTGAAGAAATTTCTATCTGGATTTTCATTATTTTACTTTGCAGTTGGCTTGCTTATATTATCGTTGGTGCATTTCGCATGCGTGCATCCATATTTTTAAAATCTATCAATACATTTGTACAGCCATTTCGAAAAAATATATTGTTGACTTTTGACGATGGTCCGCATCCAGAAATAACTCCACAGGTACTTGATGTACTTAAACAATACAAAGCCAAAGCTGTATTTTTTTGTATTGGTAAAAATATGGATGCGTATCCCGACGTCGTAAAACGCATCGTTGCCGAAGGTCATATTGTCGCCAATCACAGCTATCAGCATTCAAATTTGATTGGAATATATTCTACTCAAAAAGTAAAAGATGAAATTATCAAAGCCGAGCAATCCATTGTAAATTGCATTGGCAGCAGCCATAAACTGTACCGACCACCTTTTGGTGTTACCAATCCCAACATCGCAAAGGCTACGAGAGCTTTGGATATGAAGGTTGTAGGCTGGAATAAACGATCCTTTGATACTGTAAGCAAGTCGAAGGAGGAAGTGTTGACCCGAGTGTCTCAAAACCTCTCAAACGGGGATATTATCTTATTTCACGATACGAATAGTTTAATTCCAACTATTTTGGCCGATTTTTTGTTGTTTAGCAGTGATAAGGGCTTTACTTTTGATGTAAATGTATTGGTCAAGTAATTAAATAGAATGAAAAAAGTATTAATGATTTTAAGTATTGTAACAGTAGTGGTGTTTTCTTCATTGATAGCAGAAAGCGATCCATATACGGTGTTGAAGGATGTCGCTAGTTTTAAAACGAAACTGAACCAAAAAAATCAAACCATCAATACACTTCGTTGCGATTTTGTACAAGAAAAAAGTTTGAGCTTTATGGCTCAAAAAGTATTCTCAAAAGGCATCATGATGTATAAAAAACCAGATATGATGAAGTTGGAATATACCACACCTTTTTCATACATCATGTCTTTATACAAAGGAAAAGTAATTGTTAAAGACAACGGAAAGGTAAATAAATACGACACGAAATCGAACAAAGTTTTTAAGTATGTAAACGATTTGATGATTGCCGCTGTGCAAGGAAATGTTGCTGATAGCAAAGATTTTACGATTGTATATAAAGAAAATTCGAAATCATATTTAATGGAAATGACACCCATTGATGTGACCATGAAAAACTATGTTACGAAAGTAAATGTGACCGTTTCCAAAATAGATTTTGGTGTACTTACCGTTGAGATGACAGAGAAATCGGGCGACTATACATTGATTACGCTTACAAACCGTGTGTACAATACTCCCATAAAAGATGAAGCATTTTTGGTGCAATAAAGGTATCCTATTGGGTGTGTTATTTATTGTGACATCTTGTGCTACACATACCTATAAACGCAGTACGACACTTGGTCCCTATGATGCGCTTGTTGTTTCTGATTTTTTTAAAACGGATTCGGTTTGTTATTTCAAAACCAGCATTGATACCTATGGCAATGCACTCAGCGGTATTTTGGCAATAAAGAAAATTCATGCGGATACCTTAAAGGTTTCTTTTTTTACGGAAATTGGGGTGTCTTTTTTTGATGCATTGGTAAGTCACAACTCCTATACCTTGGTTCGCTGTATTCCGCAACTTGAATCAAAAGCGATTATGAATACCATTTTAGAAGATATTCGCTGGGTGGTTTTGTTTAATTTAAATCAATTAGCTGGCCCATTAGAAGTTAAGACGGATTGTGCACTAAAATTGGTTCGTTATTCGTATCAAGACGCCTTTGTTTTTATGCATATGTCCAAGGATATTCAACCCTTATTGCTTACCTATGCGTATGGTTCAAAATTTAAGAGTAAATTTGAACTTCGATATGCTGCATTTGAAAATCATATACCTACGAAGATTTCGGTAAAACATTATAATTTTGACTTAAAAATTGAATTGACAAAAATCGATTTTTCGATCTAATATGTTGTGTGAAAATTTATATAGAATTGTAACGCTCATTCAAGAATCGAATATCATTCGTGCGGAATTGGAAATTGATTCTGCACATGAAATATTTAAAGGGCATTTCCCATCCATGCCAATTTTACCAGGTGTTTGTATGGTTCAATGCATCAAAGAATTGATTGATTTAAAATTAAGTATGCATACGCGCATCGAAAAAGCAGATATGATTAAATTTATTTCTATGTTAAATCCGCTTGAATCGAATCGTGTGCATGCACAAGTTGTTCTTAAAGAACATTCCGATACTCGAGTTGTTTTTCAATCCACATTAAAAAATAAGAAACAAATTTTATTGAAATACACTGGAAGTTTGCTTGTAGTAAAATAAATGGATCAACCAACATTACATCATACATTTGTAAAACAAAAATGTTGCGTACTGATACCAACATATAACAATGCTACGTCTATTGCTACTGTTATTCGTTCTGTATCTGAATATACGACGAACATTATTGTTGTGAACGACGGCTCTACCGACAATACGGTTAATGTTTTAAAAGATTTTCCTCAATTAACGATTGTGCATCATTCCAAAAACAACGGGAAAGGCATGGCCTTGCGTACAGGATTTAAAGTTGCAATTGAAAAAGGCTATACGCATGCAATTTCTATTGATGCCGATGGACAACATTTTCCAGACGACCTTCATTTGTTTTTGAATCAAATTGAAAAGACTTCAAATGCCATTGTTATTGGTGCGCGCAATATGGATCAGCCGGGTATACCAGCCCAAAGTAGTTTTGGTAATAGGGTCTCGAGTTTTTGGTTTTGGGTTGTAACGGGTATTCGACTTGCAGATACACAATCGGGTTATCGTTTGTATCCACTTATTCCCATTCATAAAACAAATTTCATAACACGTAAATACGAATTTGAAATTGAAGTGATGGTACGTTCGTTTTGGAAAGGTGTACAAATTTCCACCATTCCCGTTAAAGTATATTACCCACCTGCTGCCGAACGCGTAACCCATTTTAGGCCATTTACCGATGTTTCACGAATTATCCTGTTGAACATTGTATTTGTTTTGTCGGCTGCGTTTTGGTTTACGCCGAAAAGAATTATTCAAAATTTTTCTTTTAAAGCCCTAAAAAAAACACTGTATGACAATACCATAGGCAGTAGTGATTCGATTATGAAAAAATCACTTTCTATGGGCTTTGGCGTATTTATGGGTATTGCACCTTTTTGGGGATATCAAATTTGGTTGGCAATCGGTATTGCACATCTTATAAAATTGAATAAAGCAATCGTTGGTATTTTTACCAATATCAGTTTGCCTCCATTTATACCGTTCATCTTATATGCAAGTTATTATTTAGGAACCAAGGTGCTTGGATTGCCTAGTAAATTGGACTTCTCAATGGGTTTGACCTTGAAAGAAGTATGGTATTATTTACAACCTTATTTATATGGAAGTTTTATTTTGGCAACACTCGCAGGATTCTTTGTTTTTTCGTTTTCATATATAGCATTGAATTTGAAACAATTAATTTCGAATAAAAAATAATATAAGATGGATCGAATTGTAGTCTTTTTTTATACTTTCTTTCAAGCACGTAAAGCGCTTTTTTATTCTGTTTTAATATCCCTATTAATAGTATTCGCTTTTTTTGCTTCTAAGATTTCTTTTCAAGAGGATATTACAAAAATGATTCCCGATGACAAATCAACAGAAGGGTATAAATCGGCGATTAAAAATGTACGAATTTTAGATAAAATAATTGTAAGCTTTAATGCCGATACACTTGGCATGGAAGATTCATTAATAGCTGCTGCCAACAGTTTTGTGGAACATCTTAATGCAGATTCATTAGCGAATAACTTGATTACAGATATTCGATATCGCATAGATGAAGAACGATTGTCGGCTATTTATGATTTGACCTACGATAATTTACCCATTTATTTATCCGAAAAGGATTATCAGCGCATCGATAGCTTAACAACAGAGTCGGGTGTAAAGGAAAGCATCGAAGGTAGTTATCATAAACTAATTTCTCCGACTAGTGTAGTATTAAAACAATTTGTATTAAAGGATCCATTATCCTTGACTGCGCCAGCCTTAGAGAAGTTGCAGGCCATGCAAGCCGAAGATAGCTATGAATTGCATGACGGCTATATCTTCAATAGAGATAAAAAAACATTAGTTGTTTTTATCACGCCCGTACATGCATCCAATAATACGCAGTTAAATGCACCCTTAATTGATGGTATAGATGCAAGTATAAATAAAGTTGAGCGCGTATCTACTAAAATTGATGTTGCTTATTTTGGAGCAATCGCAGTTGCCGTTGCTAATGCACGACAAATTGAGCAGGATATAAAAGTCATTGCATCTATTGCAATGTTCATTGTTTTAGTTTTTTTATATTTCTTTTATAGAAGTTGGTCCTTGCCCTTTTTAATGATTTCGCCCATCGTATTTGGTGGATTATTTGCTCTCAGTATGATTTATTTTATACAGGGAGCTATGTCTGCAATAGCCATTGGTGCTGGTTCTGTTGTTATCGGGATTGCCCTAGATTATTCCTTTCATGTGTTTGCCCA
>JAYTLG010000130.1:0-12667 GCA_043729555.1 Cytophaga sp. | reverse complement strand
GGCAAATCAAAAAACGTCCAAGACATTTTTTTTGTTATAAAAACTGGAAACGCCGATTCATAGTCGCCAACCACCAAGGCCGACCAATTAGGCTCTACTACATTCAACCAAGAAGAGAGTAAAAATGGATCTGCATCGGCAGTGCGCTTGATGAGCACGTCCCATTTGTTAAAATCCAATTGCTGATGTAAAATATGTTGTACCAAAATTAGTTTTCTTGTTTTAAATCTGAATAGCGTGCAAAGGTACACGTATCTTTTACAGTAGAAATAAAGGCATCTAACTTATGTAATGAATATACACTCTGTGCTTTGGGATGCCCTATAACAATCATGTGTTCGTGTTGCAAAGCCACATGTTTATTAAATTCATCGACTAAAATAGAAGCATAATATCCATCGCAACTTAAAGCTTGTTGCGTATTCTTTGTCAATACTTTTTTCTTCGTGCCTGGTTGTGCCATTGGCACTCCGTCTCCACTCCCTTTATGCAGTGAACGATTTAAACGGCCACGTATATATAAATTCCAATAAAAAAGTGGTGAAAACTTCACAGAACCAATAGGTAATTCCATAAAATAACCAGAATTACTTTTCTTTAACGGATCGTGTTCAAATCTCCAGCTATTTAAAACGGGCGCTGTTCTAAAATCAAATTGGATAGCCCCTTCTTGAATACAACCATCTTGATAAATCGTTGTATCAATCCAAACACCTAATTCTTTAAACGTTTTTTCAACCTTCGTCCAAGGTGGCAAACACCAGCCACCCGCACGAAATGTATTGGGTGCTTTACCCGATACCGCTTTGGTAATGCCATAATATCCTTGAACAATCTCAATGATTTTGTCATCCGAAAACTGATCCAATCGATATCGATCGGTATTCATTTTCCATTGCTTGCCATCATAAAATGAATCTTCCCAATGCGGATGTATGTGCAGTTGGCAATCATGCCCTGCGGCTGTCAATTCTTTTATCTGATTAAACACCTGCTGTTTTTCATAAGCTACAGTTGGATAACGCTTTGAATACTTTTCTAGTGCTAATAAATAGCCCGAGTCCACAAAAAAATTAAAGTGGACACCGTGTTTGCTTGCCATTTCCAACAGTTTAGTTGTGGGTTCAAGAATGCAATTGCTTGCGGAGCCTGATTGGGCACCAAAAAACAACTCATAATCAAACGACAAATATACCTTCATGCGGGTTAAGGGGGTATTGTAGAAAACAGATATTATCGGTAAATTTATACATAGTAGGCAACACGCCCAAAGTATTCCAATCATATTTCCCCAATTGAGGAAAAAAGCATGACTCCAGAGCACGATCATACCTTTCAACATACTTCAAAGGACGAATTAATCAAGCAGGTTAAAGAATTGCAAGTCTTAAATGCAAATCAACGACCTGAAAAAATTCTGCAACAAGCGTTTGAAAAAATAAATTTATTGGTATTAACCATCGACCAAGATGGTATGATTGTTTTTATCAACGACGCTTTTTTAGATGTAATTGGCAAGAAAAAAGAAAACACCCTTTATAGCAATTGGAAGGATTTACTAGCGCCTGAAACAACCAACGATAATAAAGAACACATCTACACTTTGATCAAAAAACAAGGACTTATAGATCAATTAAAGCATACATTCATTTCAGATGATGGCGAATATCAAACATTAAAATTCAATGTTGTCATTCATCATCCCATAAACAAAGACAAACATTTAACAACACTGATTGGTGAAGACATATCAAAAAAGAAAAAAGTAATTCGTGCGCTAAAAGATAGCAATGAACAATTAGAAGACTTATTTGAAAATGCCAATGACTTAATTCAAGTATTTGATTTAGAAGGCAACATACAATTTGTTAACCGTGCTTGGAAAGAAATATTACAATACAGCGATAGTGAAATCGAAAGTCTAAATTTCAAAGACATTATTGCAAAGGACCATGTAAAAGATACATTAGACCACCTCAACAATATTCTTCAAGGAAAAAAAGATGATAAATTCGAGTCTGTCTTTACAAGTAAACTTGGCAGAAACATACAAGTAATATGTAGTGTCAACGTTCGATATGAAAAAGGAAAAGCAGTTTCCTTTAGAGGAATTTTTCACGACAACACAGAGCACATGCGTGCAGAGCGTGCGCAAAATTTATATTACAAAATATCCAACCTTGCTCTAAGTAGTGGTAAGTTAGATGCGCTGTTGGACAATATTCACGAAGAATTACGTACCGTCATAGCTGTAAACAATTTTCATGTTGCCCTCTACGATCGCGATCACAACTTTTTAAATTTTCCTTATTACGTTGATGAAAATATAGGTCCAAAACCTATAAGCATGAAACGTATTATTGGAAAAGGCTTGACAGAATATTCGCTATTTAACAACGAGCCCACCTTTTTATACGAAGAAGATATTCAAAAACTAGTAGACAAAGGTGAAATAGAATTATTGGGGCCCATACCTAAAATATGGCTTGGGGTACCCTTGCGCCTAGAAGGCAGAACCATCGGCGTAATCTGTGTGAAGAGTCACAGTGATCGAAACAAATACAAACGACGCCATTTAGATTTACTAAACTTCATCTCGGGACAAATTGCGCTTGTAATTGAGCGTAAGAGAAACGAAGAAAAAATCATTGAACAAACAGCGCGATTAAACGCCATCTTCGAAAGTAGTTCGCATTTAATATGGTCGGTAAATCGCAAACGCGGCTTAACATCCTTTAACCAAAACTATGCGAATGCGATTCATCGAAAATACAACAGCTACCCTGCTATATACGATGAAGCCAATACTACCAAGGTCTTGGTGCTGTCTGACAATACCTTTCATGAATCAATTGACGAGCAATATCGAAAAGCTTTCAAGGGTGATCAACAACATTTTGAAGCAAGCAGTACCGACAATGAAGGAAATGTTTTTTGGAGAGAAACATATCTGAATCCTATTTTCTTGCCGGATGGTAGAATTGATGAAGTATCTGGTATTTCACACGACATTACAGAAAAAAAACAATGGGAAATAACCATTCAAGAAAGCGAAGAAAAATTCCGAAACATTTTTGAATCGTTTCAAGATATTTATTACCGCACCGATTTAAACGGAAATATTACAATGATTTCCCCTTCAGGCTGTGAATTGAGTGGCTATACAGAAGAAGAGATTATTGGAAAACACATAAGCGACTTCTTTACAACGGATAAAAAGCAAGTGAACTTGATTCGTAAAGTAATCAAAACTGGTAGCGTACAAAACTTCGAAACAAATATTATCCTCAAAGGTGGCGAAGTGTTGCAATGCATTTCAAACATTCGTTTGATCTACAACAACGAAAAAAAACCCATAGGAATTGATGCGGTAGCCAGAGATATTACCTATCTAAAAAAAGCCTCGGAAGAATTATTGCAAGCAAAAGAAATTGCTGAAAAATCACTTAAAGTAAAAGAGAGTTTCTTAGCCAACATGAGTCATGAAATCCGAACACCGATGAATGGTGTAATTGGTATGATAGACTTGTTGAATGAGACGCCTCTAATGGAAGAGCAACGCAAGTATGTTCAAACCATTAAAAAATCGTCTGAAACATTATTGAACATTTTAAATGACATTTTAGATTTATCCAAAATAGAAGCGGGTAAAATGCAATTGCGCCTTGCGCCAATTTCACTTGAACAAACGGTTGAAAAATTGCATGCCTTATTTTACCAACAAGCGTCAACAAAAAAAATTGAGCTGCTTTACAGCATTGACTCAAATGTACCGAAGGTATTGTTAGCCGACGAAACACGTTTGTTACAAATACTTTCAAACTTAACTTCCAATGCAATTAAATTTACAGAAGAAGGCTCCATTCGCATTCAAATATCCCTTCAATCGAGAAATGGAATTCGTAATAAAATACGTGTAAACATTATCGATACAGGCATTGGTATACCAGCAGATAAACTACACATTCTGTTTGGCAACTTCAACCAAGTCGACAACTCTGCTTCAAAATCGCACAGTGGTACAGGCTTGGGACTTGCCATCACCAAAGAGTTGAGCAAACTCATGAATGGTGAAGTGGGTGTACAAACACAGTATGGAGAAGGCAGCACATTTTGGTTTACGTTTGAAGCAGATGAAAGCAATGTCCTTATCGAAACGAAGACAGACATATTCGACACTTCTCCGAAAGAAAATACCATTAAAAATTACCCGAAAGTATTGCTTGTAGACGACAACGCCATCAATTTATTTGTAGCTTCCGAGATTTTACGGAAAGCGGGTTGCGAAACCGACACTGCTTGTAATGGACTTGAAGCCATTCAGAAAGTAACCGAGAATACATACAAAATAATTTTGATGGATATTCAAATGCCACAAATGGATGGCATTGAAGCAACATCTGAAATTAGAAAACTGAATCTTGCTGTTACCCCACCGATTATTGCCATGACGGCTTATTCTATGAAAGAGGATAAAGAGCGATTTATGGAAAATGGTATGGACGATTATATCTCAAAACCCATTCGAGCGGAAAATTTAATTTCCAAAGTAAAAAAATGGCTTGAAGGCGAATTAGAAAGCAAAGAGACTCAAATTGAAGCAGTAACAGAAAAAGTCCCCAAAAATCCGATTATAGATTTAGAAATCTATCATAAACTAGAAAATTTATCGGGCAGCGATATTTTAGATCAAATATACAAAGAGTTTGAAAATGAGTCACTTGAACAAATAGAGGATTGTAAAAAATCACTTGGAAACAGTGACATTCATAATATTTTAAATAAATTGCATACGTTAAAAGGCGTATCAGGAACTCTCGGTTTAATTGAATTGGAAGCAATCTCAAGAGCAATCGAATCTAAACTTAAATTTGGCTATTACCCTGAGCTAAATTTAGAATTAGAGGAACTGGCGAGTGCCCATACACGCTTTATAAAACAGTACACTTTTATCCTAAATTCGAATACAAAATGAGCGCAAAAAAAGTATTAGTAGCAGAAGATAGTTCTGTGATTCAAAACTTAACTAAAAAAATATTACAGTTTCAAAATTTCGATATCACCGCAGTTAAAAACGGAAAAGAAGTACTTAAGGAACTAGAAAAAAATTCATTTGACATTATTTTGATGGATATCAATATGCCACAAATGGATGGAATGACTTGCGCACAAGAAATCAGAAAACTTGCTGACCAAACAAAAGCAAACATCCCAATTGTTGCAATCACCGGAAATGCTAGAAACTATTCGGACGAAGATTTCAAATTGGCTGGTATCAATGCTTATTTACAAAAGCCATTAGATTTTGATCGTTTGGTTGAAGTTGTAAAAGAATATACTGCTTAATTTTAGCATGGAAATTAAATACACGACACAGTTTTTAAGCAAACTAGAAGACATCTTTTCAGAGTCGGATTATATGTTGCGTTATGAAAAAGGCAATTTCCAATCTGGCTATTGTTTGCTAAAAGAAACGCATGTAGCGATTGTAAATAAATATTATCCGCTCGAAGGCAAGGTCAATTCGTTGATAGAAATATTAAAACAAATTGAATTGAATACCGATAAAATGACGGATAAAAACAAAAAAATGTATTTAGAAATCAACAATCAATAACGTGTTGCAAGTTACTTTTTTAGGGACAGGTACATCACAGGGCATACCTGTGATTGCATGTGACTGCGCTGTATGCACGTCATTTGATTACCGCGACAAACGCTTACGCACTTCGATATACATTGAAACAGACAAGGTAAAACTTGTTATTGATACAGGCCCAGACTTTAGACAGCAGATTCTTCGTGCACGTATCAAGCAATTAGACGCCATTTTATTTACACACGAACACAAAGACCACGTTGCGGGTTTGGATGATGTGAGAGGCTTCAATTTCGTGCAGAAGCGTGACATGCCAGTATATGCACGTAACAATGTTATAGATGCTTTAAAACGCGAATTCGCTTATATTTTTGCTGAGTATCAATATCCAGGTATTCCGCGACTTGATATTCATGAATTGAAAAATGAAGCTTTTGAAATTCAAGGTGAAAAAATAATTCCCATTGAAGTCATGCATTATAAACTACCCGTGTTTGGTTTTCGCATTCAAGACTTCACCTACATCACAGATGCCAATGCTATTTCGGATAGTGAAATAGAAAAAATAAAAGGTTCTAAAGTTGTTGTGTTAAATGCACTTCAAAAGGAACCCCATGTATCGCATTTCACCGTTGAACAAGCGGTTGAAATGATCCAAAAAATAAATCCCGAGAAGGCCTATTTTGTACACATGGGACACCGCCTAGGTAAGCATGCAGATGCAGAAAAAGAGTTGCCCGCAAACATACACTTTGCATACGACGGCTTGGTGCTTGAAATGTAAACCTCAATATAAATGGGTTTCATCATTCATAACTCATATTTCATAATTCAAAAACTCGTCTGTGAAACTACAACTCTGGACCATCGGAAAAACAAATGATGCATATTTAAAGGATGGCTGTGCGCAATACACCAAGCGCATCCCCCATTATTTGCCCTTTGAGTACATCGAGATTCCAGAGCCCAAAAACACAAAAGTTTCGAATGATGTTTTGAAAAAAGAAGAAGAAAAAATTATTTTAGATCGACTTCAAGATTCAGATCAGTTAATTTTGTTGGATGAAAAAGGAAACGAATTTACCTCAACGGAATTCGGACAATACATTCAGAAAAAAATGAATAGTGTATCCGGCAATTTAATTTTTTTAATTGGAGGTCCGTTTGGATTTTCTGAAGCAATCTACAAACGCGCGAATGGAAAAATCGCATTATCAAAGATGACCTTTTCACATCAAATGGTTCGTCTGTTTGCGTTGGAACAGCTGTACAGAGCCTGCACCATCATTAAAGGCGAGAAATACCACCATTAAACAGCCCCAGCCGTTACGTACAAAACAATTACAGCAATCGTTGACTAATCAAGGATTCAAGTTCTACATTTAACTTTTTTAGTTTGTTCGTCAAGCGTTCGTTGTCTTCCCTTAAGGTATATACTTCATACGCTTGCTCGATAAATAGTTTCAATTCGGTTTCATTCCAAGGTTTTGAGATGTATCGATAGATACCCCCTTTATTGACTGCAGCAACCAAAGCAGGCATATCTGCATACCCGGTCAGGATCATACGCATTGGTTTGGGAAAATCTGCAACAATCGATTCTAAAAATTCAACACCAGTCATTTCAGGCATTCGTTGGTCGGTTATGATAATTTCAATCGCATTCTCTATTAATATCTTACGACCGTTGGCAGCAGAAGTAGCCGTATATATTTCGTAATCCTTCCGAAAACTTGCTTTAAACGATGTTAAATTATTCTCTTCATCATCGATATATAATATGTTAATCTTATCGTTTGCCATAGCAGATTTCCTTGTATTTATATTTTGGCCTACAATTCATTGTACAGAATCGTGCATCTATGAATTATAAATTTAAAAAATATTACGTAAAAAAGTATTTATACCCCCACATTAATTCATTGGTTAAATTACATTGAACAAATTAAACGGACAAATTGAGCTAACTTGCACAATAATACTATTGTATAATTGCAGAAACGGCTCTTTCAAATGAAACAACTACTCTTCATTCTATTTATAACTAGTAGCTTATTTGCACAATCAAGCACAAACGATTCGGTAATCGTATTTAGCGATATCGACAAAATCACGCCCATAAATCAGAATATTTTCATTTTAGAAGACACATTTTCAAATAAAACCATTGAAGAAGTATGTAAAAGTAGTGCATTCAAACGTTCTATTCATAAAGTACCCAATTTAGGTGTAAGCAAATCCAGTCACTGGCTTAAATTTACCATACACAACAGCACAATCAAGAAGAATTTCCTATTGCAATTAGCAAATCCATTATTAGATACAGCCTTTTTATATACTAAATCAGAAGACGGAATATATTCTGTAATTCGATATGGCAATATCAATTCATTTTATAATCGAAAATATCAACATCAAAATTTCATTTTTGATGTTACCATCCCAAGTAATACAAGCAAAACATTTTATTTAAAAATCAATGCTATTAACCATGTATTAGTTCCACTAGAACTAGGAAGATTCAAATCAATTTTCGAATCTAATTCCTATAACGATATCATTGTTGGTATATTTATAGGAATTTTATTGGTTATGTTTTTATACAATGGTTTTTTATACCTAACGGTGAAAGACACGTCCTATCTCTATTACATTATTTATATATTTTTCATTGGACTTACTCAAGTTACAATTTTAGGATACACAACAAGACTCGTTTATCCCAATAATGTTTGGATGACCACTCATGGATTATTAATTTATGCATCTTTGGGAGGCATATCTGTTAGTTTATTCATGTATAATTTTTTAAAAATAAAAGTATACGCTCCCTTACATACCTATTGTCTGTATTTATTTTCTGCCCTTTACGTTTGTGCTTTGATAGCCGCACTCTTAAACAATTTACAGCTAAGTTATCGCATCATAGATATCAATGCCATTGTATTTGCTTTATTTATTGTTTATACAGCCATTAAAATCTCATTAAAAAAATATCAACCTGCTTATTATTTTTTATTAGCCTGGATTATTTTTATGATTGGTGGAGTTTTCTTTGGATTGCGCAATTTGGGAATTTTAGAATACAGCAATTTTACGAACTTTACGATGCCAGTGGGCACTGCCATTGAGGCAACATTATTATCCATGGCATTAGGCGCTCGCATCAATAATCTAAAAAAAGAAAAAGAACTATCACAAGCAGAAGCACTACAAGCATCGTTAAATCATAAATTAATAATTACAAATCAAAATATCCTATTAGAAAAAAAGGTATCCGAACGTACACAAGCTTTACAACAAGCAAATATTGAATTATCTCAAACCGTATCTGAATTAAAACAAACACAATCACAGCTTGTCAATTCAGAAAAAATGGCTTCGTTGGGACAGTTAACAGCGGGCATTGCACACGAAATCAACAATCCAATAAATTTTGTTGTCTCAAATATCAAACCACTGAGAAGAGATATTTATGACATTTATCATCTTATTGATAAATACGACTCCATATATAAAAATTCCAATACAGAAATAAATTCAATTAAAACCGAAATTGATTATTTGCACATTAAAAATGAAATAGATTTACTATTAAAGGGTTTAGAAGACGGCGCTGAACGTACTGCAGATATTGTACGTGGCCTACGTATATTCTCAAGACTTGACGAAAACGATTTAAAGCAAACAAACATCACCGAGGGTATTGAATCTACGCTCACGTTATTAAACGCCGAAATAACAGACGCAATAGATGTTGTAAATGAATTCAAAATTCTACCAGATATTGATTGCTACCCGGGAAAATTAAATCAGGTATTTATGAACATATTGAATAATGCCATATTTGAAATCAAAGAAAATACAACCAGAATAGAAAAGGGCTTGCTTCAAATTAAAACCAGCCACAACGACACCAGCGTATTTATAGCCATTTCAGACAATGGTGGTGGCATGAAAGAGGAAGTGCTCTACAAGATATATGAACCTTTTTTCACCACCAAAAATGTAGGAAAAGGAACTGGACTCGGTTTATCTATTGCCTATTCAATTATTGAAGCACACCATGGAAAAATAAAAGTAGAATCTACGTATGGCAAGGGCAGTACATTTACCATCAGCATTCCCATTCGATATACGCAGCAATAAATTATTTAATCTGATACAATGTATATGAACCCATAGTTTTAACAATGTTAAGATTTTCCATACCAATTGAATCCGTTGTTAATACATAGTCAATCTTATATGTTTTTTTAGCTTCTATTAAATAATTAGGATTGGCCTCTACTTTTTCTTGAACCAACATGCGATCATACCATTCATAAATTTTATTGGTACCTGCCGGTGCATTTTTAAACACAAAAAATCGATCACGATCCGATACCCGAGTAAACGTTAGTCTGTAATCTTCCCCTTGATCTGCGTAATAAATTACAGCATTTTTAGGCGTATGTTCTTTTATAAATACACTTATTTGATAAAACGCTGCATTCGACCCACTAAATAATCTGTAATTTTTAAAGACATTTAACGACACCACATATACAAACAATACCGCGGAACTAATAAATAAAAAATTGACAATTGACTTTCCTCCTTCTTTGATATTTTCAAAAAGAAAGCTAAAGCCAACAAGAAAAAATAAATATGCACTTATTGGAGTTAATCTAAATGGATAATATTTTACAAAACTTCCACTTTTATCAAAAAAAGCAATCACAACATTTATTAATAATAAAGCTGTAACAGTAAACAAAAATTTATTTATTCGATTAACGGATTTATTTTCCGACTTAGTAAAAACAAACATTGCAGATAGCATGGCTATAGCAGTCCAGAGAACACCTTTTAAATGATGATCGTGAAAGTAGTCAATGCTTTTGAATATACCTGTATGGTGAGGCACACGTACATAACTATAAATCCAATTTCCATTTATGCCATTTTTAAGTGGCTGATAATTTAAAATTATCTCATCTACTAAATAATAAATCAACGGTGAGAGGCAAACAATACAAATAGCCGAATACAAAAACACCAGCCAAAAAGAGATCTCTTTTGTCCATAAAAAATACAGCATCAATGCAATAAAAAACCAACCGCCAACAAGTATGTGAAACCAGCACCCCCCTATTACCAATAGTACCGCAAGCGTATACCTCCCATCCATTATTTTATTTACTGCTGATAAAATAAAGAGGTATGCAAAATGTTTGGGTTCAATTCCAGGCAACAAATACTCTCCAGAAAAAAACCACGGATAACTAAAAAATACTACTTGCAAAATAAATACGGCTTGAATATTAGAAACATGCAGACGTTTAATTGTTCCCGAAATAATAAATGCATAAGCCGTGCAAATAAATAGCTTACCAATAAATGCCACGATTTCAAATGAAAATAAATCCAATAAAAAACCTATGATACATTCATATAAAATTCTGGTACCTGCAAACTCAGAAATACTAAATGCTCCCGGAATCCATTCGGGATTATAAAATTGTTTTGACAACTGCATGTAAGTTTCTTCATTACCTTCAGGTATAAAGGATAAGAAGTTCCCAAGAAATAAAATGGCTAAAACAAGCCAAGTTGGTTGTGAATTTACTATTTGAATACAACGATTAAATAACGCATTCAAAAAATTAAAATTTGATCCTATATGATTCATTTTTGTACAGTTTCTAATTTTAATATACAAATTTATCCTTTACGCTTTAAACCTTCTGCCTCTTTCATATCTTGAGGAACAACCATGATTACGTCCTCACGTTCCATTTTCATAGAACCTATTGCCCCACCTTTAAATTTGCGCACAAACTTTTTATGCGTATAAGACACAGGACACAAGCTATCGTTTTTCAAGGTAGAATAATAAGCAGATAGGGCAGCAGCCTTTTCAATAACATCTTGTGGAAATGATTTGCCCGATTGGTATTTAATAATCACATGGGAACCTGGAACATTGCGTGCATGTAACCACAAATCGTCTTTGTGTGCGTATTTCAAGGTTAACAATTCATTGTTAACAGCATTTCGTCCAACCCAAATTTCAAAGCCATTGACATTATACCGCTTAAATGGAAATAGCTCTTCAGACGCTTTTTCTTCCTTTTGATATTTCAATTCAACTTGTTGCAATTGCTTATAATCAGAGATTGCATCCAAAAAAATCAAATCGGCTCTACATGCCTCTTGTTTTGCTTTACGATCTTCGACAATAACTTCGAGCTGCTTAAATTGCTTGTGTCTATTTTTGGATTTTTTATATAAGTGCTCTGCCATTTTTTGTGGCGAAAGTTTTTCCTTCAACTGAACCATCATGGGTTTGTTCCTGTAAAAATCAAACAATTCACGTTCTTTAACGCCTGTAGGCCAGTCGTGCAGGTTTGCCATAATAATATCGGCTATTTCATTGGGTGGTATCAGATCATACAACAGCAACAATTGTTCGCTCGTTTTTTTAATGTATTTATCTGCCGCTTCAACTTTCTTTTGCAACAGCGTTTTTAAACGTAGTCTGCGTTCTTGAAATAAATTATATCGAAAATAAAATTGTGTAAATTTATTGAGTGCGTCGAACAAATTTTCGGTAGAAAAAATTGTGTGTTCATTATTCCAAAGACAGAACGAAACTTGATGATCTTTCAACTGAATATAATACTGCTCGGCCATTGCAAATCGGTTGTACAATCCTAGCATTTTCTTTGCACAAACTTCGCCATCAAGCCCACCCACCTGCTCTGTCAAATAGCTATTCACCGATGGCGATAAATACAAGGGTTTCAACATTTGATCGAGTGTTTGATCTGGGCTAAATTGTATGGACTTATGGATCGCATCCAAAGAGAATTCCCAATCACGCGCATGCACTTTTTTAACAAGTTCCAAAACACCCAAATTCCCGATCAACAAGACATTCGAGCGATTGGCATACATTTTAAACAAGATACTTGTACCATCGATCAATTCGATGACAATGCTTCGATCGTTTGCTCCTGCATATACGCGTGCCACAGACAAACCATACACATCCGTAAAATATGGATGAACATTTTGTTTGGG
>JAYTLG010000129.1:0-2189 GCA_043729555.1 Cytophaga sp. | reverse complement strand
GCAGACTTTAAACGTTTGATTCAATTCATTACCTACGAAGGGAAAGCACTAGTTGAAAAAGAATACGGAAAAATTTCTTCAACCTCAACTTCAACCATCCTGCGAAAAGTAATTGAATTGGAGCAACAAGGTGCCGATTTATTTTTCGGAGAATATTCTTTTGAAGTGGAAGATTTACTTCGTGTTGACAAAGATGGAAAGGGCTATGTATCGATTATGAAGGTAACCGATATTCAAGATCGTCCTAAATTATTCTCTACATTTATGTTGAGTTTACTTTCTGAAATATACAGTACATTCCCAGAGGTTGGCGATTTAGAAAAACCGAAACTAGTTATATTCATCGATGAATCGCATTTAATCTTTAATGAAGCTTCGGATGCATTACTCGATCAGATAGAGACGATTATAAAACTTATACGATCTAAAGGTGTAGGTATATTTTTCTGTACGCAAAATCCTATGGACATACCTGCTTCAATTTTAGGGCAACTTGGATTGAAAGTACAACATGCATTGAGAGCATTTACAGCAGCAGATCGCAAGCAAATAAAATTAACTGCCGACAACTACCCACTGACAGATTATTACGATACAGAAACATTGCTTACCTCTATGGGTATTGGTGAAGCTGCGATTACGGTATTGTCAGAAAAAGGAACACCTACACCACTTGCGCATACCTTACTTTGTGCACCCAGATCAAGAATGGATATATTGTCAGAGAACGAAATAGATGCCATTATTTCAAAATCAAACTTGACTAAAAAATACAATCAAGAAATTGATCGTCAAAGTGCCTACGAAATTCTGAATGAAAAGTATTCGATTAAAGATGATGAAATAGAAGAAAAATCGTCCTCTCAAAAACAATCTTCTAAAAGAGAAAAAAGTACGTTTGAAGAAGCAATAAACAGTCCAATTGCCAAACAAGTTGGTCGTACGTTTGTACGTGAAATCATGCGTGGCATATTAGGCGCTTTAGGTGTAAATACTACACAACGAAAAAACAGAAGACGATAGATGGTTGTTGTTATAATCGGCGGTGGCGCATCTGGCTTCTTTAGCGCAATAACATGTGCTGCAAATAATAAAAAAGCGAAAGTAATTATCCTTGAAAAAACGGACAAACTCCTTGCGAAAGTTCGTGTGTCGGGTGGTGGTCGCTGCAACGTAACCAACGCATGCAGAGATATGAACGAGTTTGTAACAAACTATCCTCGAGGTCGTGATTTATTGACTCAAGCATTTAAAAAATTCAATAATAAAGATGTTATTGATTTTTTTAAAAAACGCAACGTTTCTTTAAAGGCTGAAGCAGATGGTCGTATGTTTCCAACATCCGACAATTCACAAACCATTATCGATTGTTTGATTCAGGAATCTCAAAAACTAAATATTGAAATCAGAACAAAATTCAATGTGCAATCCATTACAAAGGATGCTGATTTATTTACGATAAGCTCCTTAGTTGACAATACTATTACAGCCAATAAAGTCATCGTTGCTACGGGTGGGTATCCTCAACTACATCAATACGACTGGTTGAAAAGTTTAGGTTTAAATATTACCAAACCCGTACCTTCTTTATTTACATTCAACATACCTGCTTCTCCTTTAAAAACACTTATGGGTGTTGCGAATGCAGCTGAAGTGTCTATTAAAAATACAAACTATACCTACAAAGGCCCTTTATTAATAACGCATTGGGGCGTTAGCGGACCAGCAGTTTTAAAACTGTCTGCATTTGCAGCACGTGAATTAGAAGAAAAAAAATATCAATTTGACATTCGTATTAATTGGGTTGCCGATCAAGGTAATATTACAGAAGTGCATTTGAAAGAACTAAGAGAAAGCAATGGCAAAAAGCTCGTGCGCAATGTTGTCCCTTTCAACTTACCCAAACGTTTGTGGGAATTATTCTGCACCCAAGCAGAGGTTCGAGAGTTTGAAAATTGGGCCGAACTGGGCAATAAAAAACTACAGCTATTATTTTCATTTATAAAATCATACCCACTTTCCGCATCAGGAAAAACAATGTTCAAAGAAGAGTTTGTAACCTGTGGTGGTATCGAATTAAATAACATCCATGAAGATACACTTGAATCACTAAAAATAAAAGGACTCTACTTTGCAGGAGAGTCCTTAAATATTGATGGTATTACAGGAGGCTTTAATTTTCAAGCAGC
>JAYTLG010000128.1:0-2254 GCA_043729555.1 Cytophaga sp. | reverse complement strand
GTCAGGGAACTTTTTTCATTGAGTTTTCTGTATTTGTCTGTAAACGAGGGCGTGTTTAATTCTTTTTCCACAGAATGCTACGTGGATAGGAGAAAATATTGTTTAAAACGCTAAAATTCACGAAATTGAAAACTATAATAAGTAATACATTTATGTCAGCAGAAAAAGTACATTGTCTAATCATTGGTTCAGGTCCTGCAGGTTATACTGCAGCTATATATGCAGCTCGCGCAGGTTTAAAGCCTGTTATGTATCAAGGTGCACAACCAGGCGGTCAATTAATGATCACAAATGATGTTGAAAATTTTCCAGGTTATCCAGACGGAGTAATGGGTCCTGAAATGATGGAACATTTTAAAAAGCAAGCAGAACGTTTTGGTGCCGATATACGATACGGTTCTATTACCTCAGTAGATTTTACGGGTCCGGTACATAAAGTAACCATTGATGAAAAAGTAGTTGTTGAATCGGATACAATGATCATTTCAACAGGTGCTGCCGCAAAATGGTTGGGTATCGAATCTGAGCAACGTTTAAATGGACGTGGTGTTTCTGCATGTGCAGTTTGTGATGGATTCTTTTTCCGTGGACAAGAAGTTGCTATTGTAGGCGCTGGAGATACAGCGTGCGAAGAAGCAAGTTATTTATCTAAACTTTGTAAAAAGGTGTACATGCTTGTGCGTAAAGATAAATTTGTTGCCGCTTCTGTAATCATGCAACAACGTGTATTAAATACACCCAATATTGAAGTGTTGTTCAGTACAGAAACAGACGAGATACTTGGCAAGGAAGATGTAGAAGGCATGCGTGTGAAGAATAACGTAACAGGTGAAACACGCGAAATAGCTGTAACGGGTTTCTTTGTTGCAATTGGTCACAAACCAAATACAGATATCTTTAAAGGATGGATTGATATGGATGAAAATGGCTATATCAAAACAATACCTGGAACATCTAAGACAAACATAGAAGGAGTATTCGCTTGTGGTGATGCACAAGATCATGTATATCGTCAAGCAGTTACAGCAGCAGGTACAGGTTGTATGGCAGCTTTAGATGCGGAAAGATATTTAGCTGCTAAAGAAGCAGTGACTGCATAATTAAAAAAATTAACAATGCGCATATTATTATTTATGCTCTTTTTTGGGGTATTTGTTGCGGTGCAAGCTCAAGCTCAGTCACCAGCAACAAAACCTAAAAAAGCGGATAAAGACTTTGATAAAACTCAAGCTCCTGCTGTAGAGTACACCACACCGAATATGGACGAAACGCTGTTTACAGATGACATCGTTGATACCGTTGCGGGTGGGGTCCAATCTAATTATAGTTTTGATGCTGAAAAGGATTGGTCGATCGTAGAAGAAGATACCTCGGCGTGGGAAGAAGGCGAAGAGGTTGGCGAGGATGAGTTTGTAGTAATTGAGGTTGAAGAACAACAAAAAATAGATTCAACTTGGGTGACCATTGCGCAATATTTTTCTGTTTGGGACACTCGAAATATCGATCCCTATAAAATAGATCCCGCTGATTTTAAAGATACCATTTCAATGATTTTATACGACTCGTTGATGGGACAGTATTGGTCTATGCCCTTAACGCAAAGTGAAATCAATTCGCATTTCGGTATGCGAAGCTCTCGTTGGCACTATGGCACTGATTTGGATTTAGAAATTGGCGACCCTGTAATGGCTTGTTTTGATGGTATTGTGCGTATCGTTCAATACAACTCAGGCGGTTATGGCTATTATGTTGTAATACGCCACTACAACGGCTTTGAGACCTTGTATGCGCATTTGAGTAGACAGGATGTTAAGGTTGGGCAAATCGTTAAGTCGGGAGAAGTAATTGGCCTGGGGGGTAACACGGGCAGAAGCAGTGGACCGCATTTACATTTTGAAGTACGATATGCGGGCAATGCAATTAACTCAACCTATATGTACGACTTCCCCAATCACAGATTGCGTACGGGAAATTTCTCTTTATTGCCAGAACATTATGCCTATGCAAAAGAAGCGCGTAAGGTGTATTACCACACGGTTAAATCTGGTGAAACGTTAAGTACAATTAGTAGAAAATACGGCGTTTCGGTATCTCGTATTTGTAGCTTAAATGGAATTTCGACTCGTACAGTTATTCGAGTTGGACGAAGATTGCGTATAAGATAACATGTCTCAAAAAGTTGACATATTGGTTTTTGCAGCGCATCCTGATGATGCAGAATTGGCTTGTTCAGGCACAATTTTAAAGCATGTTC
>JAYTLG010000127.1:0-4719 GCA_043729555.1 Cytophaga sp. | reverse complement strand
ATCGAAGACATACCCACAAACTTTGATGGTTACAAGCCAACCAACTTTGACGAACATTTTAACGGGTTAATTTCGGTTGAAAAATCATTGGCGTATTCGTTAAATATTCCGGCTGTAAAAACAATTGAACAATTAACACCCAAAGTATTCACACAAGCACTTGTTAAAAGTGGTTTTAAGCAAATTAAACGCGACCAAGCACATCTTGGTTTATCAGTAGCACTTGGAGGCTGTGGTGTGACCTTAGAAGAGTTGACGCATTTGTACACCATCTTCTCTCAAAAAGGTTTATTGTTTAACTATCCCATCTTACAAGAAGATTCCTCTTCGTTTGCAAGTCCTGTATTATCGGAAGCTTCTTCGTATATGGTATCCGAAATACTGACACAAATAACCCGCCCCGATTTACCCAACAACATGCAGAGTAGTTTTCACGTGCCGCACATTGCATGGAAGACTGGCACCTCCTTTGGCCGGAAGGATGCTTGGTGTATTGGTTACAATCAAAAATACACCATCGGTGTTTGGGTTGGCAACTTCGATGCTACGGGCATTCATGAATTAACAGGGACCGATATTGCAACGCCTTTGCTGTTCGAAATATTCAACACACTTGATTACAATTCGCAGCAACATTGGTTTTTCAAACCGAAGGGCGTAGAATTGAGGACAGTATGCACCTTCAGCGGATTGCCCATGGGCGAACATTGTACAGAAAGCATGATTGATCATTACATTCCTAAAACATCGACCAATCAACACTGTCAGCATTTAAAAGAATACACCATCTCTGCTAGTCAAAAATACAGCTACTGTACCTCGTGCATGCCCGACGGTGGTTACATCACCAAGGTATACCCCAATTTATCGGTTGCATTGGCCGACTTCTACGACTCGCAATACATCCCCTACGACAAGCCACCGGTGCATAATCCCATGTGTGTACGTGTGATGCAAGATCAACAACCTAAAATTGTAATGCCCGACAACAACAAAGAATATTTAATTGAACGGGCGGTGCCAACTGAATTGCAATTAAAGTGCATCGTACCAAACGATGTACTAAAAGTGTATTGGTATGTAAATGGAAAGTTTTATAAAGAAGCCACACCAAAAGAAGAAGTTTTCTTTTTACCCAAAGAAGGTCTTTCTAAAATATCGTGTAGCGATGATCGTGGACGAAATAGTAGCATTAATATAACGGTTGGATTTTATTAAGGCCGAAGGCTTAAGGCATAGATCTTAAGACAGAAGGCGCATTACATAAGTAAGTGTCTAAATAATGAATACGTTTTTTTACAGATTAAAATATACAATTATGAATATAAAACTTATTCCGTTTTTAAT
Organism: Cytophaga sp.; assembly: GCA_043729555.1. Taxonomy (GTDB): domain Bacteria; phylum Bacteroidota; class Bacteroidia; order Cytophagales; family Cytophagaceae; genus Cytophaga. Next base: position 3,372 of record JAYTLG010000127.1, on the reverse strand, counting down.
TTTATGTATCCTATTCGGAATGAATGCCTGTTGTACTAAAAGAGGCTGTGAGAACCAAATAGACTTTAATGAAATTTCATTTTACAATTTCACGCAACAAGATCTTGACACAATAACTATTTATTCGTTCAACAAAAACACAAATTTCAGTATTCCTCTTGACAGCTTTACAACACAAGGGCAACCGATTGGAAATCATTTCCAAGCATATATAAATACGTCAACGATAGATCATGACTACAAAATTATCCTTGTTCATACAGGAGAAGAGTATACGTTAACAAATTTCCAGACAGAAAAATACAGCTGCAACTCCTGTTTTCCGTACAAACCCAAAAGTGATTATTACTATAATTTAAATAATTACAAAGTAAATGGAAACATGCAGAATGGTCAAACAATAGAAATATATCACTAGGAGAAAGTTCAATACAACTATTAAGTACAGAAGTAGACTACAACAACTCAAATTCACAATTATGGATATAAAGGATATTGAAAAAAGATATGCAGGGATGTCGGATGATGAAATCATTAAGATTGCAACTAGTGACGCACATGGATTACGACCAGAAGTTTTTGGAATTATAGAAAATGAAATCCATAAGCGACAGCTTAATCCAGACATTTTGAAAGGAGCCATCGCACAGAACAAAGATTACAGTATCGAAGAGCTTATTACATATTCGAACTTATTAAGAAATTTACCTTGCCCCATATGTAACAAAATCGAAAATAAATTAAATGGAACAGTTTCACACACAGTAAAAAGTTTCATTTTTATAACTACCTACAAAACGGAACCAACAATTGCTTGTCCCTACTGCCTTGACAAAAAAAATGAAGCTGCAATCACTTCAACTGCTTTACTTGGCTGGTGGGCGATTCCTTGGGGATTTATAAAAACTCCTATTTATATCTACAGAAATTTTAAAGCAAAAAAAGAAAACCGAATCAGTGGAAGCAATAACACGCTTCTATCATTTACACTTGGAAATATTGGTAAAATTGAGACGTATAAAAATGATATTGAGGAGTTAAAAGCGCTTATTAAAATGAAATAATTTCAGATGACGGAAAAACTATCACGTACGGACATTAAGTTTTTAAAAGATGAGATTACCCAACGCCTACTTTCATATGGCCTTTTGATTGTAATTTTCCCAATCATTTATTTTTCATGTTATGTATTCATTTACAAATGGGATTTTTTTGAAGATAAAGATTTAGCACAAACATATTTATTGGTTTCTTTATGCATTATCCTGTTTTTAGTTATCTACCAAGGATTAGAAAAACTAATCAAGGATATTACATGTAACCAAAAGCATATCCTTAGTGGAAACATTTCAAAAAAGTTTACTATATTAAAATATACGTATACGATGAATCCGGTCGTTGACTTAACATCTAAGTCTAAACCAAGACTTGCTGAACATTATTTCACCATAAACGATATAGCATATTTTGTATCGAAAGAACAAAACAACAATTTCAACGAAGGCGATTTAATCCAGATATCCTTTTCATTTCATACAAATAAAATTATCGATATTGAGAAAGGCTAATGCAAAAACCGCCACTTCGTCCATTAACCTCTTTATTGTAAGAACTAAAAACAATTTAATTATGAAATTACTACTACCTTCTTTCATACTACTGAATACACTGCTTATAAGCTGTACAGAAAAGATAACCAGTGATACTACACTAGTTGTAGAAACAGAATTAACTGAAGATATTTCTTACGACCAATGTGAAAGTGTTTTAGAGATTTACAACATCGATACAAAACAACGTCGTATTGTATACCAATCGAATGATCATTTTGAAGCGCCTAACTGGGCTCACCGCGGAAATTTTTTAATTTTCAACCAGAACGGAAAACTATACAAAATTGATATGAAGGGTGGCATTCCCGAATTAATCAACACCGACTTTGCAGACAAGAATAACAACGACCATGGAATCTCGCCAGATGGCACTCAATTAGTTATCAGTCACCACATCGACTCCGCTCATACTTCGATGATTTATACACTTCCAATCAACGGTGGCACACCTACACAAATTACTGCTAAAGGTCCAAGCTACTGGCACGGCTGGTCGCCCGATGGCAATACTCTTGCCTACTGCGCCAATCGAAACAACAACTACGACATATACAGTATCCCTACTCTTGGTGGACAAGAAACCCGTTTAACCACAGCTGAAGGTTTAGACGACGGACCTGATTACACCTACGATGGCAAATACATTTACTTCAACTCCGTGCGAACAGGAAATATGAAAATCTGGCGTATGAAAACAGATGGTAGCGAACAAGAACAACTGACATTTGATGCTTGTAACGATTGGTTTGCACACCCTTCTCCCGATGGTAAATGGGCAGTCATGGTTACCTACATCAGTAAAGTAGAACCAGGAAATCATCCAGGAAATAAAAATGTATGCATACGCATGATGCCATTAAATGGTGGCAAGCCAGAAGTCCTGTTTAATTTATTCGGCGGACAAGGTACCATCAATGTGCCATCTTGGAGTGTCGACAGCAAAGAGTTTGCTTTTGTGAGTTATCGAAAAAAGAAATAATTCAATCTCGTTGCAATATGTAACTTTAAATTCTTCCAAAGCAAACAACATGATACAAGACCTGCATCAATATTATCTAAGCAAAGAAGAACCAAACCAAAGTTGTTTACTTGCTTTGCGCAGCATCATTCTTAAACAAGACACTCACATCACTGAAACGCGGAAGTATGGTATGCCCTGCTTCTGCTATAAAAACAGAATGTTTTGTTATTTATGGACAGATAAAAAATCAGACGAGCCCTACATACTTATGGTGGAAGGCAATCACCTCGAACACCCACTTTTAGAAAAAGGAAATCGCAGCAGAATGAAAATTTTTCGCGTCCAGCCTAAGATGGATTTACCACTAAAAACAATCACAACGATTTTACAAAAAGCATTAGACTTATACCGGACAGGTTTTATCAAAACAAAAGATTAATGCCTAATCGGTTCAGCACAAACCAGGCTACTCCATTCCGTTTACAAACTACTCTTTTTTCTATCTGCCCAATAAATCCCGATAAATACAGCAATCAATATTGCAGGAAGTACTGCAACCAATTGTAATGTTTCAATACCAGCCGACAATTGAGCAACTTTTAGCAAAGCAAAATCTACATGGTTGGCATCAATTGCATGTAACACATCTAAACTATAATTGGCTGGCATGTGCGCCAATGTTTTGCTATCATACACGTTGCCCATAAACGGCAACACAAAAGCAACTGAAAGCATTCCTGCCCCACCCATCAATGAAATACCCAGCGCACCGGTCTTTGGTAAATTTTCGGAAACAAA
>JAYTLG010000126.1:0-3577 GCA_043729555.1 Cytophaga sp. | reverse complement strand
CCCACCTACAATTAACACCACTGCCATTGCAGATGGATACGACAAGTTAAATGTGGTCATGAACAAAGCCTTATCTAAAGAAGTGAACCTTGCTATTAGCAATACATTTGGTTTTGGTGGACATATTGCAGCCTTGTTGGTGAAGAAATTCAGGCCGTAAATAATTGCCTTTTAATTGAATATTCTTTAGATTACTCTATCTATTGAATATTCAATTTCTCTTTTAGTATATATCTATTATGAAAAGGTTTTTATCGATTTCCTTTTTTATTTTGTGTACCCACTCCTTGTTTGCTCAAGATTCTACACGTCAAAATTTAGGTCCTAATATCAATACCAAATTTGACGATATCGGTCCAATCATATCTCCAGATGGCCGAACACTTTATTACGTTATTGAAGCACATCCCTCGAATACAAAATCACAATATTATAACGACGCCGAAGATATTTGGTATTCAGAATTAGATTCGAACAAGGCATGGTCGAAAGCCAAACGCATGGCAAGTCCATTCAATACGCGTAGATACAATAGCATTGAGTCCATTAGTGCAGACGGAAACATTGTGTATATACGTGGTGCGTATCAAGATGGCGAATATTCTGGAAGTGGTTTTTCGTATGTGATCAAAACAAATATTGGCTGGAGCGAACCACAAGAAATGAATATTACAGATTTTAAAAGCATGAGCAAAGGCAAGTATTCAGCATTGTGGATATGCCCCGATGGAAAAACATTGATACTCTCCTTTTCGAAATATGGCAGCGGTGGTGGAAAAGTTGATAAGCGAAAAATGAACGATATTTATGTGTGTTTCAAAACAGGGCCAAACACCTGGGCCAAGCCGATGTATTTGAAATCTGTAAATACAAAAAAATATACCGAGTCTACACCTTTTATGGCGTCTGACAATACAACACTTTACTTCTCTTCGAACAGACCAGGTGGTGCGGGCGATCGCGATATTTGGATGACAAAACGCTTGGATAATACTTGGCAAAAATGGTCGGAGCCTATTAACCTCGATCGCAATATCAATACCACTGGTTGGGATGCTTACTATACTGTTGATGCAAAGGGCGAATATGCATATATGGTTTCAGACAAAAGAAGTTATGGTTTAAGCGATATTGTTCGTATAAAATTAAGCGAAGAAAACAGACCAAACCCTGTTGTGCTTATTAGTGGTAAAGTTTTGAATGCAAAAACAAATGAACCAATATCTGCTCGTATCACCTACAGTTCTTTGAGTACGGGTGAAGAAATTGGACAGGCAATATCGGATCCAAAAACGGGTGAGTATAAGATGGCGCTCCCTTATGGTATTCAATATAGTTTTAGCGCACACGGCAGCAATTTTATACCAGAGTCTAGTCACCTTGATTTGACAGGTGTTGCAGCGTATAAAGAAATGAATCGCGATTTGTATTTAGTACCCATTGAAGTTGGACAAACGGTTTTGTTAAACAACATTTTTTTTGATTCAAACAAGTCTATCTTAAATTCTGAATCGTTTGCCGAACTGGATCGTCTGGTGCTTATTTTACAGAGCAATGCACAAATGGCGATTGAAATTGATGGACATACTGACAATGGTGGTGTGCCCGAATCAAACATGACTTTGTCGGTTGATCGAGCAATTGCAGTGAAAGATTACCTTATCAAAAAAGGAATATCTGCGAGTCGCATTACTACGAAAGGATTTGGTGGAACCAAACCCTTAACGTTAGAAAATAACGACGAAGCAAAACAATTGAATAGACGTGTGGAGTTTACAATTTTAGAACTATAATAAAATCATTGAAGGATGCCATATGTAAATATTAAAATCACTGAAGAAGGTGTGACAGCCGAACAAAAGGCAGAATTGATTCGTGGTGTTACGGATTTATTGGTAAACGTGTTAAATAAAAATCCGCAAACCACAGTTGTTGTAATTGATGAGGTACCTACCGACAATTGGGGTATTGGTGGCGAATCGGTTACTTCAAAACGTAAGCGAAAATAATTGAGATTCAATGTTAGATAGCAGCAACAAAGTAGTTATTCAACTTTCGAACAATGATATCTTGGTTCAGAAAGCAACCATCAGTCAGTTGAATAATATTTTAAATGCACTACCTGCTGTTTCGATTGAACTTGTAATGAATGGCCCCGGCATTGAATTGGTTTTGTCAGATTCACCAGTAGTGAACACGCTAGAACAACTACACGAAAGAGGTATCCACTTTATTGTTTGCAAAAACTCTTTGAATCAGAAAAATTTAGGCGACTCCGACCTCTTATTTTTTTGCACCATTGTACCTTCTGCCCTTGCACATTTAATTGTAAGACAACATGCAGGTTGGAGTTATATTAAGGCGGGGTTTTAAAGAATTAATTTAATATGATTAAGCTTGATTTTTTTGACTCAACTGATTTTAACCTGTTCATATCTTGGATTAATAACAAGGAAGAACTTTTTCAATTTGCAGGCCCAATATTTACCTACCCATTAACTACTGAACAGCTACTAGCTTATAGTGCGGATGATAGGCGTATTCCATTCAAAGTAGTTCATATTAAAACAAATGAAATCATTGGACATTGCGAATTGAATTTTGAAAATACAATTCCGCGCCTTTCCAGAATATTAATTGCAGATAGCAGGGCCCGAGGTAAAGGTATTGGTAAACTCATAGTAGATAAAATGCTCGAACAATTATTTGTTATGAGATATTTTGATTCTGCAGATCTAAATGTTTTTGATTGGAATAAAGGCGCTATACGCTGTTACGAGCAAGTCGGCTTTAAAATAAATTCCGAATGTGTGAATACACAAATTTTAGATAATGATATATGGACGGCATTAAATATGATTATCACAAAAGAGCTTTGGTTGAAAAATAAAGAAGTTTTCAAGCTACATTAGTTTTAATCTCGTCGTATTTAAAACGTATTAAAATGAGCGATACAATTCCAATATAGTATCTCTCATTTTTATTAAATAGTAAAGTCCTCCACCAATTCATAATTTGTACTACGCCCTCCTATTTCTTCTTGTTTCAAGATTCCTTTTTCAATTAAATCTTTTATATCACGCAAGGCAGTATCTGCAGAACATTTCGCAATCTTAGCCCATTTGGATGTTTTTAATTTTCCATCGAATCCATCTAATAATTTATTCAACATCAATCGTTGTCTACTATTCAAAACAGTTTCTTTGTGCTTGTCCCAAAAATTCGCTTTTTGAAAAACTTTTTTTAATGCATCCTCGGTATTCGTTAGTGCACGATACATACAATTCAAGAACCAATCTAACCATTCTGTAATATCACCTGAACTATGTTGCACCTTTTGTAATATATCGTAATAGGCTTTTTTCTCAGATAAAATTTGATTTGAAAAACTATAAAATCGTTGAGGACTTTCTTCTGATCGAGCCAACAACATATCAGACATTGCTCTTGCAATACGACCATTGCCGTCATCGAAGGGGTGAATTATAATAAACCAGAAGTGTGCGATAGCAGCTTTCAATACCCCATCAATATTGGTTTCGTGATTAAACCATCTCAAAAATACATTCATTTCATT
>JAYTLG010000125.1:0-3263 GCA_043729555.1 Cytophaga sp. | reverse complement strand
AGTGCCGCTAATTACACAGGTATAATTTCCTGCTTCTGTTGCTGTTGGTGCAACTAAATTTAATGTTGCCGCTTGAGCCCCTGCATAAATTGCATTATTAGTAATTGGATTTCCATTTAATTTCCATTGATAGGATAAAAAAGTACCAGTAGCAACGACAGAGAAAGTTGCATTGGCACCCGCACAAATTGATGATGCAACAGGCTGAGTTGTGATAGATGGTGGTGAATTTATTGTTATAACAGCATTGGAAGAAGTAACTGAGTTGCCACATGATGTAACTACACACGTATATGTTCCAGCATCTGTAGTTGTGGTAGCGGTAATCGTTAATGCATTAGAACTTGCGCCAGAAATTGTGCCGCCGTTTACAACATTGGTCGCTCCTTTTTTCCACTGATAAGATAAACCACTTCCTGTTGCTACAACAGATAAATTAAGTGTAAGACCTGCACAAAGTGTTTGCCCAGCAGGCTGTGTTGATATTGTAGGAATCGAACTACACTCTTGATATTTACTCCAATAAGAATCGTCCAAACCTAAGTTTGTTAATGAAGAATTAGCTGCACCTGGATTAAAGTCTGTCATAGGTGCACCTGCATAATATCCACCAGCATACACCATTGCCATAGAATTATAATCCATCGCAGAACCTTGATCATCCGCTGAAGTACCAACTGGAAATGCCCACTGATTTACACCACTTGAATTATATTTTGAAATGAAAGCATCCTTACCACCAGCACTCGTTAAATTAAGTGCTGTTCCGCCAGGATTAAAATTGACATTAGTTCCAGAGAAATATCCTGTCAAATAAACATCGGCACTCGCATTGGCTTTTATACCAATGGCTTCATCATCTGCATTATTACCACCCATCTTTTGAGTATATATTGGAGCAAACGTAGTAAGATTGTACGAAGCAAATAAAACATCTTTCCCAGTTCCAGCCGCTGTTAAGTTTACGGTATTCCCACTTCTTAAATCTGCATCTATAAAACCAATAAATGTACCTGCAACATTCAATGTACCAGAGGCACCTATATGCATTCGATTCACTTGCTCAACAGAGACGCCAGAAATTTGTCCAACATTCACATAAGCACCTGCTGAAGTATATTTAGCAATAAAAGCATCTCCGCTACCTTGTGGAGCAACTTCGGTCAACGGAGCAGAACCAGCGCCTAGATCGAAATCTATTGTATTATATAATTGCCCAGCTACATATACATTATTACTTGCATCCGTAGTAATTGCAGTTCCTTTTTCAGCACCGACCAAACTTCCTAAGCTAAAGCCCCATTGGTAGGTACCATCACTAGCAAACTTAGCAACAACTGCATCGAGTAGACCAACTGCACCACCTTGCCCTGTTATAGTCCCCATATTTGTATTGGTCGACCCACCTAAATCACGACCATATACTTTTGCATCGGCAGCAATATATCCGGTAACATATATATCACCGTTGGCATCCAAAGCCATATCTGAAATTTCATCATTGTTCGCATTTGTCCCAAATGCTCTTACCCATACGAAAGCACCAGTACTGGAATATTTAGCAATAAACCCATCTGGAGCAGCTGTCGAAGGACCTAATAAATTGGATGTTGTTGTAAATCCATTAAACCAAATTGTAGAGTAAAAAGAACCCGCAATATAAACATTGCCTGCATTATCTACAGCAACTCGATAGCCTTTTGCGCTACCGCCAGCATTTGTATAAATACCTTTATTCCACGTTACAGCGCCTGTTTGATTGTATTTAATTAAAAATGTTTTAGTGAGTGTAGCTGATGTAGTTATTGTAACAGGATCTGTAATTTGATTGGTGAAATACCCCAATGCAAAAAAATTATCTGAAGCATCGGTTGCAACATCCTGTAATTGATCATTACCTACCCCCGCAATTCTGTTTGTCTGCTGCCATGTTTGGGCAGAAACTGAAATACTAACAAATAGTAGTGTAACACAAACGACGATTATTCTATTGTATAAATGCTTCATTAACAATGCTTTTAGATTTAAAGAAATCTTCATTCCCTTTCAAACGAAATTTAGGCGCCCAAGGTTATAAAAAATACAAAAAAATGAATTAGAAAAATGTAAATTAAGCGCCCCCAGACAATTCTTTTGCTCTTTTTTCAGCATTTTTCAAAGCTTCAATGATGTGCGGTCCAACTTCGCGCTGTTTCATTGTATTTAATGCCGCTTCAGTAGTTCCACCTTTAGAAGCAACCATTGCTATTAATTCATCAATGGTGAGCTTAGAATGGTTTAAAATCTGAAATGCGACCATCATGGTTTCTTTAACCAGCATACCAGCTACATTTTCATCCATACCCATTTGCTTTCCAGCTTCAATCATATGTTGAACGATATAATAAAAATAAGCAGGTCCGCTACCGCTTAATGCCGTAACAGCATCTAGCATGGTTTCGTCCTTCATGAAAATAGCTTTCCCTGTAGTCTCTAACAATATATCTACGACGCTAATATTTTCAAAGCTTGCGTCACTGGCGACTGTAAATGCAGTTATGCCAAAACCTAATTGAGCTGGTGTATTCGGCATTGCACGAACCACATTTTTATGATCTAACAACGCTTGAATTTGTGCAATTTGAATGCCGGCCATAATAGACAAGACCATCTGGCTTTCTAAAAGATGGGATTTCAATGTTTGACACAACACTCTAAAATCTTGTGGTTTAACAGCCACTATTAAAATATCGTAATTTTTAATAGAAGAATCAATATCAGCGGACAACATTGCTATGCCCTCCTGCTTTAATTGTTCTCTTTTTTCATCGTGTTTTTCAATAATTAACAAATCGTCTTTTGAAACAATTTTTCTCGTAACGAATGCTTTTGCATACGTCATCCCCATATTACCGCCCCCTAAAATTGCTATCTTCATACCTCTATTGACATTTAAAACGTATCGATTTTGTAAATTATTTTTTAAATAATTGAATGGATTTCTTTCATACTCGCTTCGTGCGCATCAATAATCTGATCAGCTATTGTTGTTGTAATAGCTGTTGAAATAAATAAACTCTCAAATTGAGAAGGTGCCATATAAATCCCCTTCGCTAACATTGCTTGAAAATAAGATGCAAAGAATTTTAAATCTGATTGTTTAGCTGCTTCAAAATCTTCAACAGCCGTATTTGTAAAGAACATTGTAAACATAGAGCCTATATGATTAAATGTATAATCAAGGCCTAGTAAATTATTTGCTTTGCGCATACCATGAATCAAAT
>JAYTLG010000124.1:0-9735 GCA_043729555.1 Cytophaga sp. | reverse complement strand
GTAAATCAAAATTTCAGCAGCATTGCTAAAAATACCATGTGGATTTATGGTGGTAAAACAACAATTCCATATAAAGGCATGAAGCCCGGTCGTAGGGTCGTATTCAGCAACGATGATTATGAATATTTGAAACATGAAATGCCCGAATTGTTGTATGTAGCACCTGGCGCTTCCTTGAATGGAGAATATACCATTAATTATAAAGATGTTGTTGGTACGTTTAAGGTTGGTGGCGATATGCCAGAAACCAATATGGTGCGCCCCATGAAATTTCCAATTGGTCGTTTTATCAATCAATTTGATGCGGATGAAAAACGAAAAGTTGCAGCAATCGGTGAACGCGTGCGTGAATTGATGTTTGGGACTGAAGACCCGATTGGGAAATACATTCAAATTAAAGGGGTGTATTTTGAAGTGATTGGTTGTTTTGAAGTGGAAAATTTTGGTGGTAGTGGGCGCGACGATTCCGAAAAAATATTCATTCCTCTTACAACCTTGCAACAAACATTTAATCTTCAGGATAAAATAAGCAGCTTTGCAATTACACCAAAAGATGGATATGATCCCTTGGAAATTGAAACGAAGGTGAAACTTTATTTGGCTGCCAAACACATTATTTCTCCCAAAGATAAAAATGCGGTAGGTGGATTTAATTCTGGAAAAGAAACTCAAAAAATAAACGGTTTGTTTTTCGGAGTAAATATATTTATTTGGGGAGTGGGTATCATGACCATCATTGCGGGTATTGTAGGGGTGAGCAACATCATGTTGATTATTGTAAAAGAACGTACCAAAGAAATTGGTATTCGTAAGGCATTGGGTGCAACACCTTTTTCAATTATCTCTTTAATTATTCAAGAGTCAATTTTCATAACTGCATTGGCAGGTTACTTTGGTTTGCTAGCTGGGGTGTTATTGGTAGAGTTTTTTAAAGATATGATGAAAGATATGGATACGAAGAATTCATACTTTTCAAATCCAGATATTGACTTTGATGTTGCAATCATTTCAACCATCATACTTGTAATATCGGGCGCTTTAGCAGGCTTAATACCAGCTATAAAAGCAGCAAATATAAATCCAATTGAAGCATTAAGAGCAGAATAAATATGATTAAGAAAATTATTACCTATGTTTTTGTAGGAACGTTAGCTTTTGTATTTGTGTGGACCTTCTGGTTTTTATATCAGAACTCACAAAAGAAACCAGTCAAGTTTGAAACCAGTAAAGCCTTTTACGACAACATCATTCAGAAGACGGTGTCCGCAGGTTCTATTATACCACGCAAAGAGGTTGCTATTAAATCGCAAGTGTCGGGTGTTGTAGATGAATTGTTTGTAGAAGCGGGGGCTTATGTTGAGAAAGGTGAATTGATTGCACGCATTCGAATTGTGCCCAATATGGCAAATTTAAATACGGCCGAATCGAATGTAACCAAAGCGAAGTTGCAATTGAAGCAATCCGAAACCGAATACAATCGCTATAAAAAATTGTACGACGATCAATTAATTCCGGAAGCAGAGTACAATCGGTATTTGTTGGAATACAACCAAGCGAAAGAAAATTTGCGCGCTGCAATTAACAATTTCGATATTGTAAAAGATGGAGCAACGAAGCAAGCAGGCAATGCAACCAACTTGGTGCGTGCTACTGTTAGCGGTATGGTGCTAGATGTGCCTGTAGAGGAAGGCGCATTTGTCATTGAAGGAAATACCTTCAATGAAGGTACAACGATTGCATTTGTTGCCAATATGAATGATATGATTTTCTTGGGAAAGGTAGATGAGTCGGAGGTAGGCAAAATTAAAGTGGGTATGGATGTAGATTTGCATATCGGAGCCATTGACAATATTACTTTTCCTGCAAAATTGGAATTTATTTCACCGAAAGGAATCGTAGAAGATGGTGCTATAAAATTTGAAATTAAAGCAGCTGTCCATATTGACAAAAAAGTATATATTCGTTCAGGTTATAGTGCTAATGCAGACTTAGTATTACAGCGTAGAGATTCGGTGTTGGCTATTAAAGAATCTTTGTTGCAATTTAAAAACGATTCGGTTTTTGTAGAAGTTGAAACCAAACCCCAAGAATTTAAAAAACAATTAGTCAAGACAGGTTTATCTGACGGTATTAAAATTGAAGTATTGTCGGGAATTACAGCGACAGATAAAATTAAGGTCGTGGTTGAAAAACCAACTAAATAAAAATGTGTTGAATTATATTTAAGTATAACAATGAAGATTAAAAGAATTATTCCGTTTGTTTTATGTTTGCTATTTTCGGTTGCTGCTTTTTCACAGGAAACAGCAGACGATAAAGCAGGAAAACAAACATATGAATCTGTTAAAAAAAGTTATGGTATCTATATAAATGAACCTGTATTAGCAGAGGTTGTTAGTGTTGGTCGTGCATTGGAAAAGAATCTGAGCTTCACGAAACCTATTAAATATTTTTTGGTTGATACACCTGACCCCAATGCTTTTGCTACACTTGGAGGTTATGTATATGTCACCAGAGGTTTGTTAAGTATTGTCAATACGAGAGATGAATTAGCAGGTATTATGGCGCATGAAATCTCTCATGTTACGCTACATCACCCTCGTAAAACCACCGAAGCACACATACTACCAGCGGTATTGCAAATACCAGGGAATATCGCCAATATATTGACCAGTAGTAAAGTTGGAAATATCGTGAATACACCAATTAATGTAATCTTTAGTGTACCACTAGCTTCTTACAGTCGACATAATGAAAAGGAAGCGGATTTGACTGGTGTTGATTTGGCTGTAAAGTCTGGATTTGCCCCTTATGGTTTGGTATGTGCCTTAGAGCGTTTGGAAGCGTATGTAGATTTCCTTGTGAAAGAACCTCTGCACAAAAGTATTTTTATTGATCATCCTATGACGGTTGATCGTGTAGCTTATTTGACCGAACATTTAAAAAATTTAGGGTATGAAAGAACTCCTGACAAATCGGGTACAAATATGAAATCCTTGGATGGTTTATTATATGGATTGAATCCCACGTACGGCATTGTTCGAAAGGATTTGTATGTGAATCCACTTTTTAATTTTCAAATGACAATTCCAGAAAAATGGGAGGCAGATATCACTTTAAATACAGTTGCTTCTGTTTCAAAAGATAAAAAATCAATGTTGGTTTTTCAATATGATACATCATCCAAATCGATTTGTGAGATGATGCATAAAGTAAAATCGAATATCAAAACAATGAAAATTACTTCGGTAGATTCGAATGCTATCAATGGTTTAAAAGCCTACCGATTGGTTGTATTGGCAACGCAGGGTAATTTAACTTACGATATGGTATGGATTCAATTGTCTGGGAAAAATAGCTATGTACATATTTCAGCAGTATATCCCACAGGTGTTTCTAATAAAGATGTCCTTGATTGTATCAATAGTTTTAAAGAAATTCAACAAGCTGACATCACAAACATGTATTACAGTACGATTGAATTAAAAAAAGTTGAATCGGGTAAAGCGATGGAATTGTATGTTCCCAATTATACAACGGATACCAGCGAAGTTCAGTTGATGGCTATTTTTAATAATACAGATGCTGAAAAACCAATTGATGCATCCAGTGCATACGTGAAGGTCATCCATAAAATACCATTATTGTTTTATAAAGAAGATTAAAAGTATGAATGCATCCATTAAAAATACGTTAGCTGTAGTTGCAGGACTTATTATTGGCAGTATGGTTAATATGGGTATTGTACTGGTGAGTGGTTCTATTATTTCACCACCTGAAGGAGCAGATGTTACAACCATGGAAGGATTAACAGCTTCGATGCATTTGTTTCAACCTAAACATTTCTTAATGCCATTTCTTGCACACGCGCTGGGTGCCTTTGTAGGTGCAGGTTTAACAGCTTTTATTGCAGTTAGTTTTAGATTGGAATTTGCTTTAAGCATCGGTTTGCTTTTCTTGGTTGGCGGTATCGTAAATGTATTCATGTTGCCATCCCCACTTTGGTTTACGGTTGTGGACTTGGTTCTGGCATACATTCCTACAAGTTATATAGCGGGCGTGTTGATTGTAGGGGATGAAGGGGATGCGAACGAAGGTTAACGTTTAATGTGTCTTGTTCAATAATTCAATTAGTAATTATTTCGATTCATTTAAATAGTTACTTGAATTTGATTTGAATTTCAATCTAATTGAATATATTCAGTAAACTATCTACGCCTATGTCCGTTCAATTTCCTGAAAAAGCTATTTTTATTTGTGATGGCAGTAAATGTGGCCGACATAAAGATGTTCGAAAACATATTAAAGAAGCCATCAAACAAGGTACTTCGAAAGGTACTGTTGAGATGTTTAAAATGGAATGTTCTGATCGGTGTAAACATGCGCCAGTTATGTTTGTTCAGCCTAGTAATAGCTGGCACTGCGATGTGACCTTGAACGACACCGAAAAAATAATAAGCGAATTGTTGTCATAAAAAAAGGTCTTCTCGCAATATTTGCGTGAAGATCTTTTTTGTTTTTTTTGTTTTTAAAATTAAGCTTGAATGCCAATTTTGGCAATTTCTTTATCCAATAAGAATTTTCCTGCAGCACTGTCTACATCAATAACGTCGAATAACTCCAATGCTCTTCTTGCATTAGCTTCTTCTTCACGTTGTTCTTTTACAAACCACATCATAAAATCTTCTGTAGCGTAATCGCTTACCTCGCGGCATTTTGCTACAATTTTATTGATTGCAAGCGTTACCGAAATTTCACTTTGCAAAGCCGTTTCAAATACAACTTTTAATGAATTGAATTCTTGAGGTACTTCAGCCAACACAGGTGTAATCGCTGTTCCGCCTACATCGTTGATGTATTTAAAGATTTTCAAGAAATGCGTGCGCTCTTCTTCTGCTTGGTTGTATAAATAGTCGGAAGATTCTTTGTATCCATTTCTTTCCAACCAAGAAGCCATTGCTAAGTATTTATTAGATGCTTCAGCTTCCATTTTGCATTGCGCATTTAGGATAATTTCTATCTCTTCTTTTAACGAAGTGCGAAGTCTTACTAGATCTTTCATATTATTCAGTTTTTAAAATTCCACAATTGATATACAAGTATACCTACAATATTGATGTTAAGTTCAATATTGGTAAGTAATGAATGAAATTTGTAATAAATCTAAATTAGAAATTTATACTAAAACGGGCGTACCCAAGGCTTCGTGTAGCATTGAATTTAATGCCAACGAAAAAGTTGTACCGTCTAATAAGTCGCGCAATTGAATGATCTCACAAAGTGTTAATTGTTTTGCGATGTCATTTTTGGGAGATGCTATCCATTCAAAATCGGATTCGTCGGATAGATTAAAAATCATTTGATGAATGTTTAACGTTTTAACGGTACGACGAAATGTAAAAAAGTCACGAACCTTAAACGATGCACGAATGTCGCCAAATTGCAAACAAATACGATCTGTAAGGTCGCATTGATAGGTGCAGCCTTTGCTTGTTTTGTACAATTCAGTCATTTCTGTATCAAAATGGTTCATAATCGTCTATCGGTTTTGAATTTGATACCTCAAAAATACGAAGTTTTAGAATCAATACCTAGCTTTATTTAGAGTTAGTCTAAATAAAGCTTTATTCATATTCTGTTATTATTCAATTTGTTATAATTTTTTAAATGATTTTACAAAACTATTTGTTAGGTGTACTTAATTATTGATGAGGCAAAAGAGTGAATGATTTTACTATGTTTTTGAGTTGTTTTTGTCTGCCCAGCCAAATTTAGAATCTAGTGTAGGCCTTTCCGTTAATCCATAATCCATAAATAAGTCTAGCAGAATGTTTTCAAGTTCACTCGGGTTTATATTATTGTCTTGGCGAATAATTGCATAGTGAGTTTTAGTTATATGGTTTACCAATTCTCTTATAGATTTGCACATCAATACAGAACCTTTTTTATTAGAAAGCCAAAAGGATAAGATTGAAAATGCAATCATTCCGAATCCTGCAAATTTATCGTAGGTGACATAGATGATTAGGCCAGCTATAAGCAAGACAATATTGGATATTGTAATAAAATGAGGTGGTCTGAGTATGTTTAATTTGAGTCCAGAATTGCCCTCTAGTTTTTTTATTGTTGAAATTCGATTTTTTTTAAAGACCACATTCGTTGGTGTGTTTAGTGTTAATTCACCTGAATATATATCAAGTTTTTTTAATTCTTTTCGTAATAAATAAAATGCCTTTTGTGAAGTGCAAACGTTCGTATTTGTTTGAGTGAATTTGTTAAGAATAGCATCATATATATCCCTTAACGTTGACACATGAATTAATTCTGTATCTTCAAATCGAATGTCGAAAGATCGTTCAAGTAACGGTATTAAATCTTCCGCATCTTCACTGTCAATATCTTCAAGTAAAAACTTTTCCATTTTATTTATTTTAAATATCAGCCAGCAAAATCATCAAAGGCTCTATCTGCCACACGAATGATGTGATTTTTTATAAAAGGCGCACCTTCTCTCGCTCCGTCTTCGGGATGTTTTAAGCAGCATTCCCATTCAAGCACCGCCCAGCCTGGGAAATCATATTGCGCCAACTTACTGAAGATGGATTTGAAGTTTACTTGTCCGTCGCCTAATGAACGGAAGCGGCCTGGTCTGTCAATCCAATCTTGATAACCACCATACACGCCTGAACGTCCCGATGGATTAAACTCGGCATCCTTCACATGGAACATTTTAATGTGTTGGTGATAGATGTCGATGTATTCTAAATAATTTAATTGTTGTAAAACAAAATGACTTGGGTCGTATAAAATATGTGCGCGATTGTGATTGTTGGTTGCTTTTAAAAAACGCTCGAAGGTAACACCATCGTGTAAGTCTTCACCGGGATGTATTTCGTAACACAAATCAACACCTGCTTGGTCGAAGGTATTTAATATGGGTAGCCAACGTTTTGCCAATTCGGCAAAGCCTGCTTCAACATTTCCTGCTTTGCGTTGTGGCCAAGGATAAACCGTTTGCCACAACAAAGCACCGGAGAACGTTGCATGTGCAGCGAGTCCTAAATTTTGACTTGCTTGCGCTGCGTACATTAATTGTTGTGTAGCCCATTCGGCGCGTGCCTGCGGATTGTTGTGTAATCCTGCTGGAGCAAACACATCAAAGGCCGAATCGTAGGCGCTGTGTGAGGCTACGAGCTGTCCTTGCAGGTGACTCGTAAGTTCAGTGATTTCTAAACCTGCTTCGTTTACAATTCCTTTTATTTCGTCGCAATAGGTTTTGCTTTCTGCTGCTTTCTGTAAGTCGATACAGCGTATATCCCAACTTGGTATTTGAACACCTTTGTAACCAAGGCTTGCAGCCCAGGTGCAGATGTTCTTTAAGTTGTTGAACGGAACTACGTCGCTCATGAATTGTGCTAGAAAAATAGCAGGTCCTTTAATCGTTTTCATCTATACAGTGTAAGGAGTGAATGTTTTGGGATATAGTATTAAAGTGTTCTCCAAGCAGCGTTGTTGTTGCCCGAATCAATTACCGTTTCAATAAACTTCATGCCTCTAATTCCATCTTCAATACTTGGATAATCGAATAGGGGATTCGCAGGTTTTTTATCATTGTGTGCCTGAATCGCTATTGCAAAGTTGCGATAGATGTTTGCCATTGCTTCGATGTATCCCTCTGGGTGGCCAGCGGGCACGCGGCAATGCAGACGTGCATGTTCGGATAGGTACGAATGATTAACACCCGCTCTTCGTAGTTGCTTCGGATGGTCGTTTTGTTTTACGATCAAGGTATTGGGTTCGGATTGCAACCATTCAGTGCCACCATGTTCGCCATAGACGCGAATTTTCAATTCGTTCTCTTCGCCGTTTGCTATCTGCGAAACAATCAATACACCTTTAGCACCATTGTTGAATCGCAACAAAACCGTTGCATCGTCGTCTAATTTTCTATCTGAAACTACCGTACTTACGTCGGCGCTTAATTCTATAATTTTTAAACCAGTAATGTATTCAGCTAAATGTTCTGCATGGGTGCCAATGTCGCCAACGCAGCAGCTAATACCAGATTGCGCCGGATTGGTGCGCCAGCTCGCTTGTTTTTGTCCGCCGCTTTCAATGGAATCGGATAACCAACCTTGTGGATATTCGACAATAATTTTACGTATGGCACCTAGTTGTCCGCTTGCTACAAGATGTTTGGCTTCCTTTACCATAGGATAGCCGGTGTAGGTATGTGTGACGCCAAATAATAAACCGGTAGTGGTTGTTAGCGCGCCGAGTTGCTGTGCTTCGGCAAGAGAGAAGGCAAGGGGTTTTTCGCACAATACATGAAAGCCATTTTGTAAGGCAAGCAGGGCGGGTTGTGTATGTAAGTGGTTGGGTGTTACAATCGAAACGAATTGCATGCGTATGTCGGCAGGTAATTGCGCTTCTTTTGCAATCATTTCTTCAAACGACTCATAAATACGATTTTCAGAAAGGTGTACTGCTTTTCCTGTTTCCATTGAACGGGAGGCATTGCTACTGAATGCGCCACACACAAGCTCGATGGTTCCGTCGAGTGCCGCAGCCATACGATGTACCGAACCTATAAATCCGTCTAGGCTGCCGCCAATCATTCCCATTCGTATTTTTGTACTACTCATATTGTTATTGGAGTGTCGTTTGAATCTTCAATATAACAAATATTTTTGAAGGGTTTTTAGGCTTAAGCATGAAAGGGGTATGCTTGCGTTTTAAGCATCGCACTTATCTAAAAATATGCTACATTTGAAATATGGAAAAAGAAATTCATTCGAATAAATTATTTATAGCCAGTTGTGTTGCCATTATCGCTACGGCTATGACTTTTGCAATTCGTGCAAGTTTAGAAAGCGAATATTGTACGCTGTTTTCATTGTCGCACGAAAAGATTGGATACGTATTGGCTACAGCCTTTTGGGGTTTTACCTTGTCTATAATTTTTGGCGGATTTTTGTGTGACTTGATTGGCATGAAACGCTTGATTGCAGTTGCCTTTGCTGGACATATAGTAGGAATCGTGTTGACGATTTTAGCCCAAGGTTTTTGGTCGTTGTTTTTTTCGACCTTGTTAATTGGTATTGCAAATGGCATGGTTGAAGCAGTTTGCAACCCCTTAGTTTCGACCTTGTATAAAGACGATAAAACGACCAAGTTGAATCGATTACATGTGTGGTTCCCTGGTGGTATTGTGATCGGTGGATTGATTGCCTTTTTCTTTAAAGAATGGGGCTTGTCGAAAGAATTTCAATTGGCTACTATTTTAATCCCCACTGCCATTTATGGTTTCCTTTTTTTGAAAGAAAAATTTCCAACAACCGAGCGTGTTGCGACGGGTGTTTCGTTTAAGCAAATGTTTCAGGCATGTACGCAACCGTTATTTATAGTGATGTTGTTTTGCATGCTCTTAACGGCAAGCACGGAGTTTGGTACCAATCAATGGATATCGAATTTCTTAAGCAGCTTGGGGGTGAAAGATATATTATTGTTGGTGTATATTAATTTACTGATGGCTTTGGGACGCACCTTTGCAGGAGGCTTTGTACATCGACTGTCGCCAATTGGGATGTTGATTTTTTCTGCCCTGTTTTCTACCATCGGTTTGTTGATGTTTAGTTATGTTGATGGCTATTGGGCGTTTTTACCAGCAACTATATTTGCATTCGGTATTTGTTTCTTTTGGCCAACCATGCTTGGTTTTGTTTCCGAAAATTT
>JAYTLG010000123.1:0-4434 GCA_043729555.1 Cytophaga sp. | reverse complement strand
CAATGGTTAATTTGCTCGGCGAGGCGGGTTATGTGGGTGCAGCAATTTTCGAAGGTCTTGAAGATGCATTAAATATTGAAGGTGTATATCCTCATTTGTATGGAAAAAAAATCACAAAACCTTTCCGAAAAATGGGACATGTTACTATCTTAGACCAAACGATCGAAGGCTTAAAATTAAAATCAGAACAAGTTAAACAACTTATAAAAATAAAAGCATGAGCAAGCCATTAGTAGGAATTATTATGGGGAGTCAATCAGACTTGAAAGTGATGTCTGCAGCAGCAGACATGTTAGACAAGTTTGCAATACCATATGAATTAACAATTGTATCTGCACATAGAACACCTGAACGTATGGTTGAATATGGCCAGTCGGCGCAGTCAAGAGGATTGAAGTGTATTATTGCTGGTGCTGGTGGTGCAGCACATTTGCCAGGTATGGTTGCAGCCTTGACCACATTGCCTGTTATTGGCGTGCCCGTTAAATCTTCTAACTCAATTGATGGCTGGGATTCTGTCTTGTCAATTTTACAAATGCCCTCTGGGGTGCCCGTTGCAACGGTAGCCTTAGATGGAGCTGCAAATGCAGGTATTATTGCTGCTCAAATAATTGGTGCGTTTGATAATGCGGTTCAAATAAAATTACAAGCGTATAAAGTTGAATTGAGGACAAAAGTTGAAGAGTCCGTAGCTACGATTGATAAAAACGGATTTCGATCGTTATTAAAATAAGTGACAGAGCCATGAGACTTTTTTTAATACTATTTTTACTTACATCGCACATTTGTTTTGCACAGCAACAAGTACGTTGGGCATGCAAGATTATTGAAACGGATGAAACACACACCGGTACTTGGTATAGCCCTAAGAATGCACTCGGCGTGCCTAATGTATATCCAGCTTTTGGAGGAAAAGAAAGTGGATACTCTTGGATACCTGGATATAATGATAAAGGGTATTATGAAAAGGATACATATTTGAAGGTAGGTTTTTGTGAACCCATTTTAGCACAACAAATAGTTATTGTTGAAACCTCTAATCCAGGCACAATCACTTCCATTACGATTATTGAAGCATCTGGGAAAATTTCAAAAGTGTACTCAGAAAAGGCTGCAGCGACCGTAGAAAAAACACGCATACTCAGCATTCCAATTAAGAAAACAAAAACACCTGTTGTTGCAATGCTTATTACCACATCGGCTAAAATAGTGCCCGGTTGGAATTACATCGATGCAATTGGCGTTGCTTCGACGACAGACCCAGTAAATTTAACAATTAATTTAAGCCACGATGAAGCCTTAATCGGCACAGCAATGCCTTTGGGCGAAGAAATCAATTCTGGAGTAATAGAATCGTATCCCATTATTTCTTCCGACGGCAAGTTGTTGTATTTTTCTCGTCTTGGAGATCCGAACAATATTGGGAATATTGAAAAAACAGACATTTGGTTTTCGCATAAAACAGAAACAGGCACATGGTCAAAAGCACAAAATATAGGTAAGCCACTTAACAATGCAGGGCATAATTTTGTAAGCTCGATGACGCCAGATGTCAACACCCTTTTGATTGCAAATACCTATAATGACGACGGCAGCTCTAAAGGCGATGGTGTTTCTATTTCAAACTTTACCCAGCGTGGATGGGAGGTTCCCAAAGCATTGGTAATTGATAAATTTGAAAATTTAAATGATTACACCTCTTATTTTTTGGCAGCTGATGGCAAAACAATGTTGATGGGAATTGAAATGCATGATTCACATGGCGACTTAGATTTGTATGTTAGTTTTTTAAAGCCCGACAAAACTTGGACGGCTCCATTAAATTTAGGAACACAACTAAATACCTTTCAAGCTGAAGCCACACCATTTTTAGCTTCCGATGGGAAAACCATGTACTTCGGTTCTGTCGGACATTTGGGTTATGGTGGCTATGATATCTATATGACAAAACGATTGGACAATACGTGGATTAATTGGAGTAAGCCGGTGAATTTAGGTCCAAAAATAAATACAAGTGCAGGTGAGCTAGGTTTCTCCGTCCCTGCTTCAGGGGATGTAGCATATACCTATGGATGGAGAAGCGAAACGAACAAATCTGATATTTATCAAATTGCCCTTTCTCCTTCCGTAAAACCAGAACCTGTTACGGTAATTTCAGGTCGTGTTTTGGATGCTAAAACAGGCAAGCCAATTGGAGCTGATATACAATATGATATTATGTCAACCGGCCTTAATACTGGCATTGCAAAGTCGAATCCTGTAACCGGCAGTTATCAAATCGTTTTTCCTGGAGGCAATACATACTCATACAGAGCACAAGTGCCGGGCTATTTTTCGGTAAACGAAAACATCTCTATTGATGCTACATCGTTGTATACAGAAATTTATGTTGATTTATTATTGGTACCGATTGAAACAGGACAGAAAGTAGAGTTGAAAAATGTGTTTTTTTACCAAAGCTCCGCCAAATTATTTGAAACCTCTTATCCGGAGCTAGATCGAATGGTAGAGGTGTTGAATTTAAATCCAGAGGTGCGTATTGAGTTGGATGGCCATACGGATAATCAAGGAAATGCGGCCCTAAATCTTTCGCTTTCGGAGTCGCGTGTTGAAACCGTAAAGGCATATTTAGTATCAAAGGGTGTTGAACCTAAGCGTATTAATACAAAAGCATTTGGCGGTTCGAAGCCAATTGCACCAAACGACACAGAGGCAAACAGAAAGAAAAATAGAAGGGTTGAGATTATTATTATATCCCATTAAAATTAGTTTGCACAATTCCATAACGAGAACTGCAAATATTTATTGATTTTTAATTCTAATATAAAAATGCGATCTTGAAAAATAAAATAGGCTAATTAAGATATGTTTGATGCGTTTTTAACTCTTGATGGGTGGATGAGTTTGCTAACTCTCACAATCATGGAAATTGTACTGGGCATAGATAATGTAATTTTCATTTCCATTATCTCCGATAAATTGAAACCTGAAATTCAGGCGAAAGCTAGATTCATTGGTTTAGCTGGGGCGTTAATTATTCGCATCATTTTATTGTCTTTCATAGCGTATTTAGTAGGCATGAGTGCAGGGCTTTTCACCTTATTTGAAATCGAATTCAGTTGGAGAGATTTAATTTTAATTGCCGGAGGTTTATTTTTGGTTTACAAAAGCACCACTGAAATTTATGAAAAAGTAGAAGGCGTCATTCACATTGAAGAAGAAAAAGTAAATAAAAATATCAGTACTGCTATTATGCAAATTATTTTGCTAGATGTGGTATTTTCGTTCGATTCAATTTTAACGGCAGTGGGCCTATCTAAGCACATAGAGATCATGGTTATTGCGGTTATAATATCAATGATTGTAATGTTGATTTTCGCTGCTAAAATTGGCGATTTTATTAATAAGCATCCATCTGTAAAAGTATTAGCCCTAGCATTCTTATTGATGATCGGTATATTATTAATTGCAGAAGGTTTTGATCAACATGTACCAAAGGGATATATCTATTTCTCCATGTTTTTCTCTTTACTTGTTGAAGCGGTCAATATGTACTCCAACAAGAGAAATGAAACACGAAAGAATATTCAAGACGATTTTAAGTAGTAGTATATAGCCCAATGACTATTTTAGAAAACGATAACATTAAAATTGTTGTAGCTGCAGAAGGTGCAGAATTGCAAAGTGTTTATCATAAAAATTACGCATTGGAATATTTGTGGCAAGGCGATAAAGCAGTATGGCCACGTAAAGCGCCTGTCTTATTTCCAATAGTCGGCAAGCTAAAAGATAATACATATACATACCAAGGCGCCTCATATATATTGCCGCAACACGGCTTTGCAAGAGATAGTGTCTTTAATTTAATAAAAACCGATAGCAACGCTTGTACCTATAGATTACAACATTCGGCTGCTTCGCTGGCTGTATTTCCTTTTGAGTTTGAAATAGATATAATGTATTCGATTCAACAAGCAACGCTTCGTATCGAATATCGAGTTTACAATCCATCTGCAGTTAAAGAATTGTTTTTTTCCATTGGAGCGCACCCTGGCTTTAGATGCCCATTGGTAGAAGGCGAAACATTCGAAGATTATTATTTAGAATTTGAAACGTCGGAAAAATTAAATAGAATTATACTCGATGGGGGTTTACGAGGCGAAGAAACCGAAGAAGTTCTTTTGGCAAACAATAAATTACCTTTGTCGGTAGATTTATTTGGCGCGAAAGATGCAATTGTTGTGATGAATTTGAATTCCGAAAAAATTTCCTTGAGGTCAAATAAATCGAAACACGGACTGCATTTTAATTTTCAAAAATATCCTTGGTTTGGCATTTGGTCTAAGCCTGGCCCGTTTGTTTGTTTAGAGCCATGGATGGGCGTTGCAGATGAAATACACTCAATAGACGAATTTACCAAAAAAGAAAGCATAC
>JAYTLG010000122.1:0-8555 GCA_043729555.1 Cytophaga sp. | reverse complement strand
AATAAGTACCGATAGGGAAACCTCCTCCATTCCAATCGTTTTGATATTTCGTTGAGTGATACACCACTTGATTCCAAGCATTAAAAATGGAGACTTCTAAATTAGGACTGCTTTCAATATTTTCAATATAAAATACATCGTTCTTACCATCTCCATTTGGTGTGATTAATTCATATATAATTAAGATTGTATTGTTATCCCCTACCTTAACATCAATAGAATCCGATTTCAACAAACATGAATTTTCGAACAAGTTTGCATAATACATACCTTGATCCGTTTTTTGAATGTTTGCAATCGTTAATGAAACTATATCATTGATTACTCCTTGCGGAGTATTCCAGACGTACAAAAGTCCCGCCACATTGGGGACCGACAAATTTAAAGTGTCGGAAACAACTACTGGTAAATTATTGGTGATAACAAAAGGAGGTAGTACTTGAGTACTCAATATTCTAACGGAAATCGTATCAGAATTGGGTTGATAGGTAGCATCTCCATCACTGTATGCTCTTAGTTGAAATACGCCTACTGCACGAGGCACGAGTAGATCATTATCCACTAATGATACATATTCCGTACCCGATAAAATTTCATAATTAATTGGCAAACCAGAAATATTAGTCGCAAAAACAGCAACTGTATCACTACTACAATATATAGTATCGTTGTTTTGTATCGTAAGGGTATCAATTAAACGAGTATCCACTACACTTACTTTTTTATTTTTACTTGTTAATGTTAAAAAAATAGCTGTGGAATTTCTGACTTGACAAGTATACACTCCTGCATCACTGAGCAGAGAGGCCGTGTTTACAAGTATTGATGATTGGGTTCCAGACAAGCGAGTATTGTTTTGTAGTGCCTGTCCATCTTGATACCATTGGTATAAATTATTTACTCCTCCAACAGAAACTGTAAAGCTAAAACCCGTAGAAAGGTTTACACTAATATTTTCAATTGTGCCAACTTGAGCTTGAGGACTGTATGAATAACTACTGTTTGATATCGCTACATTAGCTTCAAGGTCTTCAAAGGTTAATTGATTTCCTTCCATTGCCATATTTGAAATTTCTGTCAACATGGTCAAATCAGGAAACCCATCTAATTGATTGTTAGAAACCCACACATCTGCCAATTGAGGCATCAAGGTAAAGCCATTAGGCACAGCTCCTGTAAGCTGGTTATTTCTAAATGAAAAACTATTAATTGAAACGGCATTACCTATGCAAGCGGGAATATTCCCGCCGATCTGATTATTATCAAAATACCAGTATTTGAGTGCCGTAAAATCACAAATTTCAACAGGTAATGAACCTACAAGATTATTACTTGCTAGATTCAAAACATTAACCCTGTTTCCGATGAGTTCTACCCCATACCATTGATCAACTGTTGTAACCAACCAATTGGTGTGATTTGTCCAGCCAGTACCTGAAGTATTAGTATAGAGAGCAACCAATGCAAGTGAATCTTGAACATTCACTTGAGCCGTTACAAAATATACTTGCACATGCAAAAAAGCAATCAAAAAAAAACGAATACAATATTTCCCCATAAAAAATTAAAATAAAAATACTATTTATAACTAAACGTATTTAGCACTTTATATATTTCAAGCTATATAAAATTAAACATCTGACTTCTGTCTTTTGGCAAACAAATAAGGATCATAGCCGTTCATGGTCTTTGCATAAAACCCTGTTCCATCGTAAGCTCTTTTTTCTGGATGAGCTTTACACGATTCCGAACAAGCCCCTTCTAAGCTCACTCCACAAGCATCGCAAATAGGAACGTGTATATTACAAACTGGATTAGCACAGTTTACCATGTGATCACTTAACGTTCCACATACATGACAGGTAGAAATAACCTTAGGGTTAACAGTGTTTACATCTACGGCTACACGACCATCAAACACGTAACACTTTCCTTCGAAATCTTCACCACCCGCTTCCATACCATATTTAATAATACCGCCGTGAAGTTGGTATACATCTTCAAAACCTTGTTCTAATAAATAGGCACTTGCTTTCTCACATTTAATTCCACCAGTACAATAGGTAAGAATTTTTTTTCCTTTTAAAGATTCTAATTCCTTTACTTTTTCAGGAAAATCTCTGAAATTTTCGATATCAAGCGTAATGGCATTTTTAAAATGCCCTAACTCATGCTCATAATCTGAACGAACATCTAGAATAACAACATCCTCTTGATCTTTCATTGCCTTAAATTCATGAGGGGCAAGATGTTTTCCTGTACGTTGGTTAGGATCTAAATGCGCTAAAGAAGAGTGTACGATTTCAGGTTTCACACGCACATGCAACTTCTGAAAAGCATGTTCATGATAGGTGTCTACTTTAAAGTCAATAGACGCAAAACGCGGATCTTCTTTTAAGACTTTCATGTAAGTATCTGTTGACGCTATCGTGCCAGATACTGTACCGTTTAACCCTTCATGAGCAATGATGATACGACCTCTTAAATTAAGGTCTAAGCAGAACAAATGATGTTGTTCTCTGAATTGCTCCGGATCCTGGATCTCGGCATAGCAATAATAAAGGATGACTTGATAGTTTTGTTCCATACGCTTTCGTACTTAGTTTCAGCTAAGTGAAATGATAACGCAAGTTAAGCAATTGATTTTATTTTTCTAGCTCTTTTGCTGGATTACCAAATAAGGTTTTTCCTGCTTTTACTTCTGCTATCACAACAGAACCTGCTCCTATACGGGCATTTTTTCCAATTTTCACGCCTGGCACTACTGTAACTCCAGCCCCTACAAACACGCCTGATTCTAAAACCGCTCCAGCTCCTATCACACTACCGGCTCCTATTTGAACAAAATCTCCTAAGACAACCTCATGATCAAGTAAACTTTGCGCATTTAAAATACAATGATTACCAACTTCTGCAAACGAATTTACAACGACAGCAGCTCCAATATAATTCCCATGCCCTAAGGTTGAAGTAGAAGATATAGAAGACGAAGAATGTATCGCATTAATGGGCATCACCTTGCACTTCTCAAGAAGCATATTGACAATACTTTCACGCTCTTTGTTATTATCGATAGCAACAAACACATCGCATTTTTTACCGATCAATTTCAAAAAAGCATCATCATCCGTTTTCCCCAAAATTGTCACATCTCCAATTTCTGTTTGATGAAGTGTTTTGTCGTCGTCTAAAAAACCATAAATAACGACTTCATTGGATTTGAAAATATCGAATGCCGCTTTACCAATACCTTTAGCGCCTAGTATAATGACAGGGTTTAAACTTTCCATGAGTGTATAATTTTATGCAAATTACGATGTTTTACAGTAAAAACACAGACTTTAATTGGACTTGTAAAGTACACCCATCGAATTTTCACAAATCACTTCGCCTTCTTCTCCTGAAAACTGTGCTGCGGGAACCAATACCCATTCCCCTTTTTCAGACTGCTTCACCCCAGATTCAACCAAAAAAAAGCACTCTCTTTCATAGTATCTAAAATAGGTATACAACACATCATCATCAATTTTCAAACGTTTACCTGACTCACAAATAGGAGCTCTTAGTTCATTCAATTGCATCTCCATGACCCAAGCACCTTGCTGAACTGCATACAGTTTATAGCTGTTAGAATAAATAAC
Source organism: Cytophaga sp. (assembly GCA_043729555.1). Lineage (GTDB taxonomy): Bacteria > Bacteroidota > Bacteroidia > Cytophagales > Cytophagaceae > Cytophaga. The sequence goes on along the minus strand of JAYTLG010000122.1, from coordinate 4,914 downwards.
AAGTCCGAAAAAACCGAGCACAAAGGCGTAAAAAACAAACCGATTGGATGCTTTCAAAAAAACAAAAAGCTCTAGTAGCCACCATATCATTTTTACTATTAACCATATCCAAGTTCGCTCATACAGTAAAACTGGATACACCAGAAATAGTAAACTCGGCAAAACAATTACAATCATAAAAGGAATAAGAACAAGGTATCTTTTCATCACCATCATCCATGCCGATAACAAAATCATACTAACAGCAAGCAAAATACTAGGCAGTCCTACTGTACCGGTTATAAACATCCAAAGCGAAGGGTAATAGTTCGTCGCGAGCGTTAAAGGAGCTTCGCCCCATGAAACCTGCTTCACAAGAGAATTAGAGAACAGCAACTGAGCATTTGAAAATATCCATACTGGTGCATAAACCAATACGCTTAAACCTACTGTACTTAAAATAACCAGCGTGGCGCGTTTTACAAACGCTAGATCATAACGCATAACATAAAGATATGTCAATACTAATAAACCGACAGGAATTAAAGCAACAGGAACAATATACAAGGCAAAAACGCTTACAAAAACAAAACTCCAATCGAATTTTTTATCACTTTTATGCACTACTAAAAAAACCAACAGTAACAATACGAAAACTTCTAACACATATCCTCTCCCTTGAATAGCATACCAAACAAAGGGAGCTAAACACATCACGATCAAAATTGCAAGGCTAGCTAAAAGGGCGTGATACCTTTTAACCAAAATAACATACAACAAACAGATGACTCCTAAAGCCGATAACATAGACGTTAACCTGATCGCTAATACAGGTTGAAAAAAATGATTCCAAAACATACTGACTACATTATATCCAATATGATTATTGCTAGATGGATAATAGGCAATGGTCACCAGTGCACCTCGATTTACAAAATAAAGCCACGAATTTAATTCATCCAGTTGTACATAAACGTGGCTACTATACCATATCAGTGCCAAAAAAAAGAGAAATCCAATACCACCTACCAGTAGCTTCTCTCGTCTATTTAAAAACGATACTTCATGCATGACTAGTTGAACAAAACACAGCAAAGAAGACATCACATCATTGATTGTTTTTTTATAAAACCTACCGAAAATTATTACTGATAACGACAGTGCTAAATATAAAAGTCGAACTTTAAACCATGAAGATTCATTTACATAAGAAGAGAGAATAGCCTTTTTATCCTCTGTTATTGAATAATTCAGCTGCATCCATACCATTACTTCCGCAGCAGAAAAAGTCCACACCAAAACATTGGATAAAAAAACTAAGCCCATAAGAGCAACGAATAGAAGCTTTGTTTTTATATTGTGCATAGTAGACTTCAACGAAGTTCAAAAATAAGCCAATACATATCAAAAGCATAAGAGTTCGATGACTATTTTACAACCCATAACTACCAAACAGGTATACACTTTTCTGCTCAGTCAAAAGGGAATACTGGTTATCATTTGGGCTTGTGTACAATTATTAGTCATTGAACACTACGGAGTCGTGACATCTTCAGATTCTCCTATGTATATAGAAGATGCGACTAATCTATTGAATGGCGAATTCCCTTTTGGCCGATCTACTTGGTATGCAAGCTATTCATTATTTTTGGCCAGCATATTTTTATTAAAAGGTAATATACTAACAGTTGTTATTATTCAAGTACTATTATCTGGCGTTGCAGCGTGCTTCCTATACCGAGTCGCCTTCAATATATTCAAAGACACCATAGCCGCATTTATTACCGTATTGCTTTATCTACTCTGGATTAAAATACATCAATGGAATGCATATATCTATACAGAATCTCTATTCACAAGCTTTAGCATCATATCCTTTTCATGCATGTCTTTAAGTAGAAACAAATGGCAGTACAGCCTTGTTGCCTTACTTGTTATTTTTACTTTTTTTATTCGACCTGCAGGACTTAGCTTCCTCTGTGGAGTAATAGGATACCTTTGTGTAATCCTGATAGAAAAAAAATATTTATCAACTATTTCCATCATCGGAATTGCAATGTTATTGGGCGCATTGGCATTGTTTTTATTAAACTACATCTTAAGTGAATATATCTACTATTTCATAAAAAGTTACAGTCATGCCGAAATCATCTACCCTTCTATACCGCTAATCATAGAGGCTCCTTCAACTATTGTAACACCTTCTCCTACTCATTCTCCTCTAGGTCAGTTAGTATTATTTATCGTTAGTAATCCCATCTATTTTTTAAAACTTAGCATACTGAAATTGTTATTATTCTTAAGCAACATTAAACCATATTTCTCTATACTACATAATAGTTTAACTGTTCTTGTATTATTCCCGTGCTACGCCTTTGCTATTTACGGGTTCAAAAAAATGACCGCAGTAAAAGAAAAAATATTCATCTTATGTTTTGTCGCTTCTCAAGCAATCACCGTAAGCCTTACGAGTGAAAACTGGGACGGTCGTTTTTTAATTCCTATTCTACCTTTTATTTTCATTTATTCAGGTTGCGGCATTGCTGCGGCATGTAAAAAATAGTTACCTTTTCAAAAAAAATAATGTCCTCTAAAACTCGACATAGTATTATATTTCTATTTTTAACGATGAGCTTCATTCCATTTATGTTGCTTACAGATCTATTCCCTTTTATGCGTTTTGGAATGTTTTCAGAAACCGTAAAACAAAATCCACAAAAAGAATTTTTCAGCGTTACAGTTCAAAAAAAAGACGGCACCATGGAACGACTGAGTGTAAGACAAACAGCCATAGACGACGTACAATTAAACTATATCACTAGGAAATATTTCTATCAAAACAAGATAGACCTTCTTGTTAGTATTCTATTGAATTCAGGCTTACTACAAAAAGATGAACACCTTATCATCACGCAAAAAATACTAAGTAATCGTACGTGGATCAATAAAACCATTATTGATAAAAAATGAAAACAACATCAATGACACGATCACTGATATTTATTGCTCTAAGTGCTATGCTATGGTGCTTGTACTTTCAAGTATCCAGCCAAGCCCACTACCTTGTGCATGCGATATTACATAACACTGCAGAAAGTAACTATTGGACAAACTGGATCTACGAACTTTACCCTCGATTGCAAACTGAAAAATGGCGCTTTGATGAAAATTTTTTCTTGCAAAAATTTCATCAGTTATTACTTAGAAATACCATCGTAGTTCAATTAGTTATTCCCATTATGGCATTTTGGAATAGCATAAAAACTCCTCTAAAAAATAAAAGCAGCCAATTATTTAACGTTTCCATTTCATCTATTTATTTAAACAAATACATCACTCCTTTACTATACGGCTGTCTTGCTTATATTATTTATGATGCACTAGTTGATTTAAAAGATCTCGCTTATTTCAAAGCGCTATATTCTCCTGTAGGCATTGGCAAACTACTTCTCCCCTATTTTCCTTCCATCACATTTCTTTGGCTTCTTTACAGTACTTTAATAGGATGCATCATAGCCGTTGTATTTTTTCCTTACAAATGGGTTTCGGCTAGTATTTGCCTCTTAGCCTTTCTGTATTATCAGTTGATATTTTTCGGATTCGACAAATACGACCATGGTTATGCTACACTTACCTACGCCATGATGGTATATCCTTTTGTATTGTACGAACAAGATAAAAACAAAAACGCTAGTACTCCCGCTTGGGGCATTGTACTCATACAGCTTTTGATATGCCTATCCTATTTTTATGGAGGCATGGAAAAAATTTTAATTTCGGGTTGGGATTGGGTTGCTTTAAATAATCTGCAACAGCATCTTATGCTTAACGGAACAGCATTAGGGATAGAGCTCTCAAAATTTCCAATACTATGTAAAGGCTTAAGTATTGGTGTAATTCTATTTCAGTGTGGATTTATTCTGCTTCCGTTTATTAAACCTTTAAAATATATTCTACTACCAATTGGCTTTATCTTTCACACCCTTACATGGCTTCTTTTAAGCGCTGGTGGAATCATTAATCCATGGTGGTTTATGTATCTATTTTTTTTATTTCCTTTACAGTCTCTGGAAATAAAATCAAATCTAAACGAGCAATAATAGGGAGCTCACTTAAAAGCAACAATAATAACAAAGGCATAAAGGAAACTTTATACCTCGCTAATGTACCCCAGTTGGGCGATGCAAAACACAAAAAACAAGCCATAAGTACGATGTAATTTACCACAATCAAATGTTCTAGCGTCCACCCTTTCCACTTTTTCAACGATTGATCGACGATAAAATACGCTGCAATAACCAGCAATAAATAATTTTCTATAATTGTTAACCATGCTATATTCCCCGAGTTTATTTTCCAAACAGGACCAAATAAACCACAAAATAAAGCCTTGGGAAAATCAAGTAGCAAACCCCATATGTATTGTTCAAAATAAAACAACTGAAACACTCCTTTACCTTCGGAAACACGGAGTGTTTCCATATAATTACTGTGTAATACTTGGTAAAGCGTATCGATGGATAAATTAGGATGAATCCATCCTGCTGTTAAACCCAAATTTGCTAAGAGCAAATAATACATTACAATTCTATGTATCCGATATTCTCTTAACCAAGGAAAAAAATATACTAACATGCGGTGTAAAAAATGAGTAGCCATTAGAAACAATAACACTGCAAAAACATAGTACTTAACATTCCAAATCACCCACAAGCCAAACACGAACACCAATAGCTCTATAAATTCAGGTCGTTTTTTTTCGTAAACCCATTTCAAATAAAAACTCATACAGAAGCCGATACTGCCTAGTAATATGGATTCCTTGATCATGCCTGATGACCAAAAAACGACCGAAGGAAAAATAAAAAACGAAATCAGTACAGCTGTTTTACTGATCGGAAATACAGAGACAATTCTGTTTGCCAAATTCCATAA